>JADGIS010000123.1 GCA_015233825.1 Erysipelotrichaceae bacterium RD49 | reverse complement strand
TCTGTAACTAAAGAGAACGTGCTCAAAGTTCTTCACGCGCAACATTATAGTAAAAGCAGAAGGTTACGTCATCAGGCTCCCAATTTTCATCATTAGGGGTCGCGGCCAGTGGTGCTATTTCTTTTGATGAAGAATAGTCGCAAGTATTGATTGTCTCTACTCAATATCTAATCTATAGCATATAGATTGTGTTTCATTCGCCAGGTTCACCCACGATACTTTGTCTCTGGTAATCAAGCCAGGCAATAATGAAACCAACGAAAAATGATCACGAAAATGCTCTCAAGAAACTGGAGGATTCCAGAATCTTGAGAGCATTTTTGATGGACCTCGATTTTCAGCTGCTTTGGCTGGCCAATTCGATGATTGGAACCTATGACTCAAATGTATCTTCAAGCAACTGGGCTTCATCATCCTGATCATAGGCGCGGATTTGAATTGTATCCATAGCAACAGCTTCAGGAGCTTTGGTATGGGTTACTCCAAGATGGTTTTTATCATCATAATTGGGGATCAAACGTAGCGTGTAGATGTTTTTGAAGGCGTTGATGACTTCGGCGTTGCCCACGTTGGAGAAAGCAACCAGCTGAGTGGCAGTGGATTGGCACAAATTCATTAAGGCTTGAATAATGTGGCCAGATTGCACATACGCAAAGGGGTTGTCGAGCAGCAATAAGTGCCATGACTTTTTGCCGTAGACTTTGGATACGGCATCTTTGCGCTGGAAGTTGAGAACGGCGCTGATCACAACGAAGGCACATAAGAAACCTTCGGCACCTGAGAGTTTGCCAGCCTCATTCCAGGCAATCTTGATTTGATTGTTTTCCTCAATTTTGTAAAGCCGGATGGGAATCCCGGAAATACCGACCAATGCATCATACAAAGCAGCCGCTTGAATGCGCTGGTCAATGAGAGCGGACTTCTTATCGGGATTCTGGTCAATGGCTGCAATGAGAGCATCGAGATATTCTTCAAGTCTGGCTTTGGCAACGGCCTCAATATCGTCCCATTCTTTCAGCTCGATTGTCAGCATCTTGCGCTGACCACGGCCGACTTGGATGGTCGTATCCTGGTCAATCGCTTTTAAGTTAGTATGCAGATGAGAGATGTAGTCGAGAAGAGTCTGGGTCAGCGCTGAACGGTTGTCCTTGAGCAGCTTCAAATCGGCTTCGGTTTTATCGATAAAGGTTTGAAGCAGGGCTTGTTTTTGTTCAATCTCGCTTGGCATTGTGGCCGGATTGGCCAGCAAGGGTTCAATCGCCTCCAACATCTGGAAGCAAAGCGCGAGCCTGGTGCGGTATTCTTCTTTTGCTTTTGAAAGCTGCCGGCTGAAGTCATTGAGAAAGTGTGTGGCAGTTTTCTGCTGGTGACGGCCGGTGGTGACCAGTTTGGAAAGCTGGTTATCCAGCTCATCACTGGTCCAGTCTTTCACGTCAACGGGGGCCTGACGTAAAACATCTCCATCTTCATTGGTTTTCATTGGGACAAACCGCGTCAGTTCCAGCAGGCTGTTGGCTTCGGCATTGGCAGAGCCATAAACCTGCTTGAAGTGGTCCGTCTTTGTGGTGAGAGCTTCTTTGTCTTTGACCAGTGCTGCTTGATCGTCGCGGGCTTTTTGAATGTAGGGATGGAGGTCTCCTTCATGGCATTCACTTTGCGGCAGGGGTTTGGTTTTGTGGAAGCGCTCATTCATCTGATCTTCCAAGCTTTCGCGCTGACCTTCGAGTTTAGCAACGGTTTGCGAGAGCTCAAGTTTTTCAGCCTGCAGAGTCTGAACGGCTTGGCGGATATCATTGCGTTCTAGGCGGTTTTGTTCTTCCGCATGGGTGCTGTAGATGACGGATTTCCAATCGTCTTCAACAAAACCATATTGCTTTTGAAGCGATTCGAGACGTGAGCGATACGTTCGAAGATTTTTGCGAGCTCGATCGCGTTCTTTGACATAGACTCCGTATTGGGAACTGCTCAGCTCCAGTGACAGGGAATCAAAGCGGGGCAGGAGCTCTTCCAATTCACCTTTGGCGGGTTCAGCCTCTTTAAACTGCTCAAAGTAGTCCACCTGACTGCGGTTTTCATCTACCTGGCTGGCCAAACGGTCGCATTGCCTGGTGATTTCAAGCGTCTGACTGGAAATTGAGGAGAGTTTTGTCTCAATGCGGGAAAGTTCTTTTTTGAGCTCACGGATTGTGGTTTGTAAAGCATCATATTGTTTTTGGTCAGCTAAAGCTTGATCGAACGCTTTGCAAATGGCCTGCCAGCCTTGAAGAAGCGCAGTTTTTTGATCAACGTCCTTCTTGGTGCTGTCGCATTGCTTTTTCAGGTCAGCGATCGCTTTAGAGCATTGTTCAATCTGGAGATTGAGATCTGTATGCTTTTGTACTAAGGTGTTCAGTGCCGTTTCAAGATCTGCCTTTTCTTTGGTTAAGAGGTTTAATTTGTCTTCGGTAAGGCCCTCATTTTCGACTTGCTTCCATAAGGCTTCCAAATCTTTTTGCGATTTGCGAAAAGAAGCCAGATATACTTCATGGCCTTTCTGCTCTTCCTGCAAAGAAGCGATTAACTCTTTGAGCTTGGAAGGGAAGATCAGGTTGGTATTGAAGTGCAGATAGGCACTCATCGAATTTAAAACAGGTGCTGGATCGGGAGTCTGCGAGAGCAGTTCACGGGAGCAGAAGAAAATCGGCTCACTCGTATACAGGTTCCGTTTTTGGAATTCTTCCAAAACCTGCTTGCTTAAATTGTCATCCATGATTAAGGCATAGGGGAAGAATGGAAAGTCCCGGATGAGTTTTTCTTTCTTTTTCGGAGCCATTGTCGATTCGCGCAGCCACATCGCTCCTGTTGTTTTTTCAATTCCCAGTTCCTCGAGAACCTGGTTCATTTCACTGGAAAGTTCGAGGCTTGTCCCTGTCTGCAGGTTTTCAAGAGTGCGTTTGCAGGCAGCAATATCGGCCATTGCTTGATCTTCATGGGCTTCAAAGCGGGTGATCATTGCCTGATATTTGTAGTTGAATAAATCGGATTCCCAGATTTTTGAAAGTTCAACGCCAAGCTGAACACCTAAAGTTTTCCGCGTCTCTAACGCCTTTTGAGCTGCTTCTAAAGCGGAAGTATTCAAAGACTGCTTGTTTTTCGTTTGAATTTGATCAATATCGTTTTGGTGAAGATCAGTTTCCAAAGACTGCTTTTGGGTTTGCTTGGCTTCCAGATTGGCACTTAGAGTATTGAGCTGCTGGCTGGTCTTGTTTAAATCCGTTTCCAGCCGGCTTGCTAGATGGTCATAAAGCTGCTTATCGTTCACCCAGCTCAAACTGTGAGTGAGGCTAAGACCATGTTTTTCAAGAAACGCCGTCTCCTTTTTAAAGAAGTCATCCACCCGGCTTTGAGCAATGGCAGCCTGGCTGGTGAGCTTTTGGTTTTGCTTGTTTAAGTCCGTTTGCTTTTTCCGAGCAGCCTGCTCGTTTTGTTTCAGGTCTTTGATTTGAGCTTGCACATCTTTTAAATCAGATTCTGTTTGTTGGAGTAAGTCGTGGTAAAGCTGATACAAACGGCTTCCATAGCCGCTGCGCTTTTGTTCAACTTGATCGTTGGAGAGCTTGGCGCTTTCCGCTTTTTCCTTATATTCCAGATAGGTGGCTTCTGTCTCTTCCACTTGTTCGTTTTGACGGGCACAATCAAGTTTGCCTGCCATCGCTTCCAGGTCAGCTAATTCGGTCTGCTTGGCTTCCAGATCTTCTTCGACCAGATCGAGCTCACCGCTGGTCGCATCGTATTCATCTTTGTTGGCATACCATTTTTTCGACAGCCCTTCATATTCAAGATGGTCGAGATCAGCCTGGGCTTGGCGGATCAGGCCGTCCAAGGTTTCGCCTTCCCGTTTGAACGCATCAAGAGCATTGTGGATGCCTGTGCTGAAAGCTTCCAGTTTATGGCCGGTTTCATTGAGATCCTGATACTCTCCAGCCAGACTGAAAGAGCGGGTGTAGAAATCCGAAAGCAGGGTCTGGAATTCCTGCAGCTCTCCCATGGCTTTGAGGTTGTCTTTGTTTTTGGCCTGCAGATCGACAAATTCAGTTGTCATGGAGATGAAATGCTGGAGATGGCTGGCGTGGTCATCCAGGCCGGCTTCTTTATCGAGTTTTGCTGCAGCAGCTGGAATCAAAACACGGCGCAGCAGCTTTTCTTCGGTATCAAAGGTTTCACAAAACTTGGAAACACCGGATTCTTCGAGGTTGAAGTCACGCATCTGCCGCCATTCGCCCGGATCAATGCCAAGTTCCACCAATCGGTTCTGGAATACCCTATTATGGCTGGAATTGCTCAGGTTGTATAACGCAAACCGGCTGGGGTAATCCTTGACAAATCCCTCCATCATCATTTTGGATGCCTGGAACGATTTATAGCGGCGTCTTCCGTCTTCAGTTTCATCAAGCAGCTCGAGATTGGATAAAGCAAATGGCTCTGAACCCGAATACTCACTGATCCAGGCATAGATATTGATCTTTTCTTGACTGTCAGCATCCACAGCCTGACGGCGGTTAATCATCAAGCCGATACAAAACAAGCCGGCGCCGCCATCTTTGATCCACTCCTGGACAATGAAGGAAGGTTTAGAATCTTTGAAATAATCCGCAAACGCCCGTTTGGGAAAGTTGCGCAGGCGCCCGGAAATATAAGGAGCTAAAAGCATCTGGGTCATGACGGACTTGCCGCCGCCGTTTTCCATTTTGAGCAGGGTGCTGATGCCATCGATATCGATCTCCTGGTCAGGAATGACGGTGCGGCCGTAGTTGTACTCGATATGGGTCAAACGGATTTTATTGAGAAGCGGCATTATTCATCCTCGCTTTCTACCGAACGCAAAATCGCAAGCTGCGTATCAGAGCGTAAAATGCTGTCCATCAAAGCGTTCATGCGTTCGGTTAAAAAGATCTGTTCCTGACTTGGCAGAAAGACAACCAGATCCTGGCTTTCCAGAAAGCGGAGCAGCGTTAAAAAAAGCTGGGTTTTCGTATTTGACGCCCGTTTGTGGGCAGGATCTACCAATAAATTGTTGTAGGTATCGACCATTCGCTCATAGGGAATGTTGCCGGGATTGTCTTTTTGATCCAAGCCGCTGTTGAGTGCCTTATCAAAGCGGCTCATCCAATCACTCAGCGAGAGAAAGTCCCGCAAGCGGCCGCCGCCATATTGAGTGGAGTAAAACGCATCCAGCAATACCAGCAGCGCAAACATGCTCAGATAGTAATGGACATCAGTTTGGTTGGATTTGAGTAAAATCGATTTCAAATCCGCTTTGGAATAACCCAGAAAGTTGTTGTCTTGATTGGGGACTAAATAGAGCATGCCCTGGCGGACAATCAGCCGGCATTGAAAGGCCGCGGCCGCGGCCTCCAGCTGATCGAGCCGTTGAGAATCTTCCATCAGCCAGGTGTAAGCCGGATCGCTGGAGGGCAGCTCATGAGATTGAAGAAGGGTATAGAGAATTTCGTTGATCATAAAGGCTTCCTTTCCAGGCTCAGCTGCAGGCCATCCACACGCACTAACGCTTCCATGCCCTCTTCTTCCATCGTAAACTCCATTTTGTGATCCGTTTTTTGAACGTTGAGTTGAAGATAATCCTGCAGCTCCAACTCATTTTCCATCGCCTCTAAAATGGCTAAGGGAAGAGAAAAGGAGGTCTGCTCTTCAATAATGATTTCATGGCGCTTGGAATAAAGATCGGCTAAGTCAAAAGAGGTAATTGATGATAAACTGGAAAGCATTTCTCTAGCCTGGTCGAGAGTCTCGAATTCTTCACGCTCAAAAACATCATCCAAGGGCAGGGTATGGCCAGGCACGTTGGCCAGGCGCATCAATAAGGTCTGTACTTTTTCATTCATGGCCTGCACCCGCCGGATGTTTTCCTGCCTTTGGCGCTCATATTCGAGCTGGTCATAGTCCTGGTCGACTTCTTCTGAAGTTCCGTCCAGCTCATTTTGACGAAGCTGTTTATATTCAAAGGCCTGAATGGGTGAAAACTGCTTGGCAGGAGCTTTAAAGAAAAGGGGATGGAGCAGTTCATCAAAGTTTTCCAAACTGTCTGGCTCATCCATAATTTTCTGCCATACCACCTGCCGGAAGGGTCTTCGCTCATAAAAGCTCTGCCGCATCTGAAACTCCAGCTGCTCATCCAGCAGTCGGGAAAACTGGGTAATGGCTTCAAGAATCTTGACTTGGGCAAGAATGGATTTTGAAAGATAGGAGCTGATTGCGCTGAGAGAAGCAAGGTCCGCTTCATCCTTGGCACTGAAAGTTCCAGCTGCTAAGGCTCTTTGGAGCTCCTGAAGCAGGGAATTGACATTGTTCCAATACCCTTGAAATTTTGTATGGCTTTCGGAGATCAGGGTGTAGGTAGAGCGATTGAGTTCGACATACGCTTTTTGGTCCAATATGGCTGCATTGGATCTGACTTGCAGAGACTTATTTTGAATTTCTACTTCCTGAATTTTCAGAAGCTGGAAAATCTCGCGGATTTCGTCTAAGGCTTTGGGGTAGTTTTTAGCTTTCATCTGCAGTTCAAAAACTAAATCTCGAAACTGCAGCCGCAGATTTTCCTCCATCTCCAAGGTAGAAAGCATTAAATGAAACCCATCATCGCTCATTTTGTAAGACGCCTTGGGTGTAGGGCCATCATAAACAACTTCCGAGTTTAAGTAGTTGAGGCGTACCTTCCAGCGCTCATCTCCTTCAATGGGATCAAAACTAAACGGCGCGCCTTGGTTACACAAAATGCCCGAAACAATGAGATCGGCCAGTTTTGAACATTGCTCTAAGTCCAGCTCTTTATGAAACAGTTCGCGGTTGCCTTCCAAAATACACAGGGCGACATCTTCTAAAAAGCAGGGTTCGCTGGCCAGAGTGCGTTCCATAATATAACGCAGCACCATAAAGAATAAGAGAACCTGTTCATCCAGTCTGGAAAAGCCATAACTGTCCAGCGTTCTGCCACGCTGCCTGAGTAGTGAAAAAAGCTGGCCAAACAGCGCGATGGTGTACATCCGCTTTTGAAGATCGCCATAAAACTCACTTTGCATGCCTGCCCTTTCTAGATGTGATTGGCACATCAATTATCCTTTTTCTAGTCGGGCCAAACTGGCAGAACTGAAAGCAGAAGCTGCGATTCGTTTTCTGCATAGTGTCTGGCGTTGAGGATTTCTTGCGGAATATAGAGTCCTTGCTTCCATAAAGCCTGTATCTGGTCTTTGAAGTCTTCATCAAAATACGAAAAGAACGTCCGGCCTTGCGTTTCCAGCTGGCCTTCTTTATAAGAGGGCAGACTTCGACCATGAGCCATCAGTTTATTGGCTTCTTTTAGCATCATCTGGTATCCAGGGATCCAGGGAACGATCTTGATTTGGGGATATCGATGCACAAAAGACTCATAAATCCGAATCCCTTCATAATCCAGATCACCCCAGTAATAGACAGGATTTAAACTCTGCTTCTGACTTTGACTTCCAAATTGAAGCAGGTCCATAAATGTGCTTTCAATCCGCCGGCCGGCGCCATAGGCTACTGATTGCAGTGGAAAGCCTAAAATCGTTGGCTTTTGGTTTTGAAGCAGATTTCGAATCGATACAAAGGGATCCAGATTTTCAACGATGAGCAGATTGCCAGGATCATTCGATTTGCTGGCAACGGATAACGGTTCACATGTCTGGTAGTATGCCAGCAAAGCAGGATCTACTCCCAAGTTCTTGCAAAGACGCTCACCATGTTTGGCCAAGACCTTCTCCTGACCAAAAATGTCAAAACTGCGTTCATTGCACGAAACCATCTCAGGCTGTATCGGATGATCCAGCAGCCAATCCTGTAAGGCATAAACCATGTTCTGGTCCTGCTCAAACAATGCGGGATGTTTTTTATAAAAGGCAGCGGAAAGGGGCGGCTGAATGGTCCGGTCTGCTTGAACGACAAGTGATGATAAATCTTTTTTTGGCTTGATCTTGCGGTACCGCTGGTACAAAGGCGGCCTTTTGCCATTGAATCCCGAGCTTTTTACGGGAGCCAGTTTTCCGATCGCAATCTGCTTTTCGATATAGGCGACACCTTCCATATAGGTATCAAATTTTGAAATAAGTTCTTCAACTGGAATTCCAATCATTTAATTATTTTAACATCTATGTGATTATTACAGGGATTTGATGAGAAAATAGACTAAAACTCAGTTTTATTTTCAATGTTTGGTTGGACTTTCTTATGTATCGGCACTTAGAAGCTGCTTTCTTGGCAGTTGTCAAACGTGTATCTCCTTTTGTCTTGTTTAACTTACAGTATCGGTATTGTCTCCCTGTTGAAAATGATTTATATCCTGAATAATTCATGAGCTTTTTCACAAATGCGTTTTATATGGATTTGTTCTCGAATTAAAGACAAAAATGGAGATCACTAGGTTATCCCCATCATTAGGAATGGACAAGGGGTACGGCAGAAGGCAAAAAAAGAAGGCTTTAAAGGACGAATAATGAAGAAAAATTGGGCTTGTGCACGACAAAAAGACAGTCCGAAGGCTGTCAAAATTTTAAATTAGCTTTATAT
>JADGIS010000122.1 GCA_015233825.1 Erysipelotrichaceae bacterium RD49 | reverse complement strand
GTTTCAGAACTGATTGCACAGGGTAAAGACGAAGAAGAAATTACCCGCGAGCTCAATAGCATTATACAGAAACACTCTACAAAAACCAGCCCAGAATTAGCCGCCTAGAAACGCGGAAATTGTGGGGCGGGGGGCCTATACGCAATTTTGTGTTAGACCTGGGAGTAATTTACAGAATAAAAGCTTCGCCAAAGGAAGGCGCGCAAAAAGAAGAAAAGAAAGGCTGTGCTGATCCGGGAAAAAGACGGGGGAACGAAGAAGAACGCAGGGATTTAAAAAACAGGACGGTACTAAGACGAAAAAGAAGATCCTTTGGTCTTGAATGGATCAAATTTTGAAATCGTTGGAAGGAAATTTTTAATTTTTGCGTATACGAAGATATGAAAACGATTCAAAAAGCAGCTGGCCCGCTGCTCTTTCTTTTATTGGGCTTTGTTTCTTTGGCAGGGCGCATGACGCCAATGGCTTTGGAACGGCAGGCACCGGATACCATTGAAGCAGAAATTAAAGGGGCTGTCGCCCTGCCGGGGGTATATACCCTCAAAAACGGCGCGACCATTCAAGAGCTGATTGTGCAGGCGGGCGGCGAGAGTGAAGCGGCGGATTTGAGCATGTTGAACTTGTTGGAAACGGTTCATGCCGGACAGGTCATTGTGGTGGGCAAGAAAAATTTAGATGGGAGTAGTCCGCGTATTTCACTCAATACCGCAAGCGCTGAGGAGTTGATGAAACTGCCGGGAATCGGACCGGCCATGGCTGAAAAGATCATCGCCTATCGAGCAGAACATCCCTTTGAAACCATAGAGCAATTGATGGAGGTGCCGGGAATTGGAGAAAAGAAGTTTGCGAAGCTTCAAGACTTTATTGCCCTGTGAAGCCAGCTTGGTTTTAATGGCCCTTTGTTTATGGCTGGTCGCCTTGCTGGATCGCAAGACTGCTCTTCAGATTGGGGCTATCTGGATTGGAGCGGCTTTGTTGATGAGACGGTTTAACTGGAAGATCGCAATGATTTGGTGGCCACTCGTTTGTTTTGTCTTATGCGGTTCGGCCTGGATTCAAAAGCCCGAACCGCCGACGGATGGGATCTATACGATTACCAATATCCGCAGTGGCTATGCGATTGCCAGCCGCCAAAGACAAAAAGCGGTTGTTTATGAAATCGATAATCTGGGTTTAGACCAGAAAGTCAAGCTGTCGCAATTTGAAGCCGTCCATTCTCAAAACAATGAAGGTTTGTTCAGTTTTCAAGCCTATCTTCATGCCAAAGGAATTGACCAGAGTGCTGCCAAAATAGAGCCGCTTGCATCCACAGGATTTTCGCTGCGGGGCAAGGTGTGGGAATTTGTGCATTCTCGACCTTCTGCTGCTCTTTATCGGCTTTTGTTTTATGGATTGAGTGAGGATGAAAACCTGGAGTGGATTGAAAATACCGGGCTTCCACTGATGGCACTGGTTTTTGTCGTGCGTAAACGGCTTTCCTACCATATCGAACGCAAGAAGCTGAATATTGTAATGGCTGGCCTGCAGGGACTCCTGCTGATCCTCTTTCCCATCCGCGATTGCTCTATCCGGTTGTTTGTCTTTCAGATTGCAAGTGCATTTTGTACCAAGTGGACACACCGCTGGCCGCTTTCAATCATTGGCTTTCTTTGGCTTGCTCCTTATTCTGCGGATTCTTTAAGTCTCGTGCTGCCAGGTGGAATTTCATTTTTCGTGCATTTTGTTTCTTTGGCCTGGCAAAAGAAAGTGGTTCAGATCTTGTGGATTGCTTTGTGCCAGATGATCTGGCTTGGCAAGCTGAACGTGTTGATGGTGGGGATGTTTTTGTGGTTCCGAACCTTCATCGGCTGGTTGTTCTTGCTCTCTCTTCCAGGCCTTTTGATTCCAGCTTATGGGGAATGCTTGGCAGCGATTCTCAACCGCATTCAAATTTCGTTAGAGTGGTGCACGGTATTTGGCAGCCCGCCGCTTTGGTACTTGGTTTTGGCTGCAGGACTCCTATTGGGTCTTGTCTGGAAATGGCGGACGCAGAAGTTCATCCGGCTTTTGGTTGTCTTTTGTCTGTTTCCTTGGAGCTGGAATCTGGACCCGTTTTTCCATGTCTATCAAATGGATGTGGGCCAGGGAGATGGAGCGCTGATTGTCGAGCCGTTTCAAAAAAGCGTCACCATGATCGATGCAGCTGGAAAATTCAATACCGATCAAGCCACCAAACTGTTGATTCCCTTTTTGCAAAGCCATCAAATCCGCAAGATCGATACGATGATTGTCACCCATGATGATTTCGATCACAGCGGAGCTGTTGATTCCTTGAAAGAGAATTTTGTAATTCGCAAAATCATTCGGACTACACAGGATCTCTTCAATGATCCATCGATTTTGGTTGAAGAGGAAGGACCAGGAAAACCAGCCAAACTGAATGTGGACTATGAGTTTTGGTTTTTACTCAATGAACGCAGGCAGGATGAAGAAGAAAACGATAAAAGTTTAGTCTGCCTGTTTCAGTACGACGGATTTCGCTATCTCTATACGGGGGATGCTTCCTCAGCCATTGAAAAGCAGCTGCTCGAAATTTATGACCTGTCAGCCGATCTTCTTAAGCTTGGCCATCATGGATCCAAAACCAGTTCCAACCGGGACTTTTTAAAAGCGGTCGATCCAAGCTTAGCTCTCATTTCAGCTGGCTACCAGAACCGCTATGGCCATCCCAGCGTTGAGGTCCTGCAAACGCTCAATGAACTGGGAATTGACCGCTTGAATACTGCTGACCATGGCAGTATTCACTTGTTCAGCCTCCCGCATCTTTTGTTTGTCTATACCGCAGATGGGTTGCTTGGATGGGTGATAAAATAATGCATAGTATAAAGATTTTTGATTAACCAAATACTTTAAAGTAGCAAATTAACTACACTTAGGAACCACAGGAAAATAAGGCCCAATAGATAAGCCTCAATTTTACTGTATATAAAGTAGATAAATAGTCTGTTAAGCGGGACTTAATATTCAGGAGATCCTTAAGTGATTTATTACCACTAAGAGCTTCCTATGGTCAGAATAGGGCGCATACCCCATGGCTTGCCATGGGGATGAAAGCTCCCTGAAAGATGTACTAAGGATTAATTAAGATCGATTACAGTTCCTGTTCACACCCTCAAATTTTCATAGAGCAGCTCTCCAGTCCAGAGATAGAAGTCTAGAATTTCTATCCGTCTATTTCGGTTAAAAGGGGATCCAACTCTTAGACAGAGGCTTTTACAGTGCAGAATGAATCACTCCGTTCTTTCCAATTTGGCTGTCTTATCGCTTCGAAAGGCAGGGGGTGAACAGTAATAACTGTATGAGAAATAAAATTTGTTCAGAAGAACAGTCTCTTGACTATCCAGTAATTGGAAGGAGTCTTTATTCTTCTAAATAAAGCCGGGTACTTCTTGGAAATTCGCGGTTGAATGCATCTTTGAGCCGCTTTTTGGCTTCTTTGCCATCTAAGAGGATATCTTGGTTCAGATAGCCGGATTCAATCAGATGCATTCCATCGTCTTGCAGGCGGACTTCAACAAAGCGGTCTTTTTTAAAAGTCAGAAGCTTTAAACCAGTAAATGGCTTGGCCTTCAGGCAGTTCATGTATTTAACCTGGGCCTGGCGTAAGGGGACAAGCTTCATTTCGATCCCTCCTTGAGAAAGCTGTCGATTTCCTGGCTGAAATCTTTCTTGAGGATTGTAGTAGTCGCATAAATAACGATGATTTTGTTGTCTTTACGGCCAAAGGCAACTCGTAAGGCACCTACCGACGGATCATTCACCCGGCATTCGAGCAAGGACAGGCTCTGGTACTTACGCCTTGAAGCCAGCTTGCATTTGAAAAAGTCATTTTCTGCCTGATAGGTAATGGTATCGATGATTCTGGATTTGAGCTGTGGATTTTTGGCCAGCAGCTTTCTGGTTCCTCTTGGCTCAAATATAAAAGTAAGTTTTGGTTCGTTCATAGCTTCAGTCTAATCAAAATCGCAGATGGAATAATCTTAGATGCATAGGAATCGAATTCAAGAAAGACTTCTTTCGGCACTTTAAAGAGTCGAACAGTATTGATCCTGAACTCACCAAAACAAACCGCTCTGACAAAAGGGCGGGTTGTCTGCGTTTTGGAGCAAATGGTCAAATTGGAAAAGATCAGATCAAAAAGAAAACTACTTGAGAATCTTGGATCCACCAAAGACAGGCAGGTCTCCGGCTTCCTCCAATAAAGCGTTGATTTGATCAAGATCTTCTTTGCTTAAATCGATTTTAGGACATGGGGCGGGAGTCCTCGGCCATTCAATGACCGAGGATTCCCGCTCCATGTCCTAAAATTCGAGATTTCATTTTAAATACTCCCTTCTTTTTTTTCTTAGTTTTTCATATGTTCTTGCCAGAACTTGACCGCATCTTCAATCCAGCCTTCGCCAGCGGTTCCGGTTCCTAAACCAAAACCATGGCGCAGGGCGGGAACGACGCGGCATTGGGCATCGATGCCCAGTTTTCTCAGGTTGGCCGTGCGTTTTTCCATCGTATGATAGTAGGCAATGCTGTCATTGGTGCCGACGATCATATAGGTTGGGACATCATCACGGGAGACATCCCGCAGGCCCGTATATTGGATAATATCAGCTGCCGGCTTCGGGCAGGGACGAGCCCCGAACGCAGCGGTTCCCATTTCCGAAACCCAGGCGCTCATTCTACCGCCTGCAGATCCGCCCCATAAGGAATAGTCATAGGGATCTACCTGGAGTTCATCGGCATGTTCAAATACAAAGGCGATTGCTCGCGACAGATCTTCACAGGCGGTTTGTGCTCCAGGCCGGTAAATAACTGAAAAGGCATTGTAACCCATCTTGGATAACTCCAAGCAAGCAGGGAAACTGTCATGCATGGCCGCAACATACGCAAATCCACCGCCGGCACTTACAAAAGCGGCTTTGTTATCGGGCATCCCTTTAAAGAAGAACAGACCTGTATTCTCCAAATCAGGATTGCGGCGTTTTTCAGCATCGGTATAGATATCGTAGAAGATGGTCTGTCGGGAAAGAACGGCTTCTTTCATGGAATTTAAAATTTCAACAGTTTTATCGGGATCAATTTCGGAATACCAAGCAAAATCAAGCTCGCCCAATGTTGTTCCGCTCATATAACCTGGATCGACAGGAAAGAGCATACGGCTAAACCCCTTGAAAGCTGGATCATGAAGAACTTGGGATACCATAGTGTCTTTGGTAAAAACACTCGTATCTTCGATCAAATCTCCCTGGCCGATCCACTTCAGTCCATTGTAGAGATATTGAATCATGGAATGATGATCATGGGCATGGCCATCAGCGACCCGCAGGGCAACATTTCCGGATAATCCGTCATTGGTATAAACAAACGTATCAGGCTGGTCTACCATACTTTGGAGCTGGCTGACAAAAGCCTGGGCTGCAAAATCTTTGGTTCCGGTCATACCAAATACGAAGAATTCATTCGGTTGGATATTTTGCGCTCTGACAGCTTTTGCCATCATTGAACCATTCATTCCTGCGTTACCGCTGGAAGGCAGGAAGACGGAGAAGTATTCCAAAGCATTCATAAAGACTCGCCAAGTGCTGACGGAACCCATCGAAAAGCCGCCATAGCCAAAGTGGTCGCGGGCTGCTTTCAAATCAGCGGGTTGATCGCTTTTCGCATAGGTTGGATAGGTGTTCACAACCGCTGGAAGCAGATCGTCGACCAGCTCTCTTGGAAATTGGGCTGTTAAACGAATCGCTAGAGAATAATCAGCGCTGTCTTCATTAGAAAGATTATTGTAAGTCGGGCAGACGATAATCATCGGCTTCATTTTCTTTTCCGCAATCAGATGGTCTAAAATATTTTTAAATTCATCTGGGTTCTCCGGCGTTCCTAAAATCGTGGTTTCGTTAGACCATCCGCCATGCATCGCAAAAAAGACATCAAAAGAAGATTGTTTTGAATCTGCCTGGCTGCCTGCAGAAGTGCCTTCATTCAAGGCAGCGGCAGGAACATAAACAACTGCTCTCTTGTTCAAAGGTGTTGTTTTCTGGTCATAAGTATCGGATTCCCATGTATGATAATGCAGATCTTCTAATCGGCCGCCATTTTCCATTGGCGTTTTATAGGCGGCAGGAATCTCTTCGAGCTCTTGAGGAATTGGATCAATCCATTTTGTTTTCATAGAGTCAGCCTTTCTGGAACTGGAAATAACTAGTCCGTTGTCCGTTTGGATCGATGATGAAGATGAAGATTGTACAGCAGAAGAGAAATTAGAGGCAGCCTCACCAGTTGATTCGTTTTTAAAATTCGTGCTCCGTAAAAACAATCCACTGACCACCAGTAAAACTGCCAGTCCCACAAGCAAAAATGCCGTTACATTTCCTTTTTTCATCAGCTTTCCCCTTATCGATTTTTAGTTTCAATCTCATCTTTGATTTTGTGTTCTGTAAGCTCTGATCTTTACGCCATCAACCAGAGCTATCCAAACATATTTATCCTACTTTGCGATTGTTACTATCGGTCAACGAAAAACCACCACTTTTCTTAAAAGTGGATTCGAAGGAGAAGAGCCATGCTGAGTTATGATTCGACTCCTGCTGTTTCAAGAGAAGCGACAAAACGATAAGATCAAACCAATCAGATTTAATCTAACTATCAAAAGATGAGAATATCTCTTTCTCAGAAACTAAATATATCGACAAAATTACAGTTAATCCGTAACAAGTTATAATTTGAACCATGAAGAAGAAAACCAAATTGAAAAATAAAAAATAAGGGAGAAGAAGAAGAGACGGAACCAGCAACGGCAGACCGCGACGTGTTTAAGATTTGAAAAATGAAGTCTCATAAACTACAAGGATATAGAATGGAAATCCATATAATATAAGGAATAGAAATTTCAATAATTGACCAGAAAGGAAGGATCGAAAATGAAAAAATCATGTTTGCTGATTCCGCTTTTGATCACCAGCCTGGGGTTGAGCGGATGTCAAAGTTTCCCTGGTGCAGACGTATTTACAGTCAGTACGGAAAGCGAGCCGAATTCCCAGTATGAAATAGATGCCCACTCCGAAAAGCGAACTCCCAATCTCCGTGATATTGAAACCTTCCAGCAATCTACGATCGAAGAATTACCCTCCGAACGTCCTGAATCCCTGGCTTCTGAAGCAGAAAAGAATCCAAAAATTGAAATCATTGATGACCGTACGTATGTCAATGGAATTTTGGTTGTTAATAAAAAACATCCTGTTCCTGCTGAGTATGCTCCCGGTGTTGATCCAGCAGCGAGCGAAGCTATAACTAAGTTGATCGATGCAATGCAAAGTCAAGGATTAAGTGTCAGCCGCGATACGAGTAATTACCGAAGCTATGAAACCCAAACTGCTCTCTATAATCGTTATATAGCAGCCAACGGCCAAGCCACTGCCGATACCTTTTCGGCTAGACCCGGTTTTTCTGAGCATCAAACCGGACTAGCTTTCGATCTTAAGGATTCTTCCGGCCAGCTTTTAACTTCACCAACTGAAGCCAAATGGCTTTTAGATAATGCCGCTAAATACGGCTTTATTGTCCGCTATCCACAAGGGAAAGAAGCCATCACCGGCTACCAGGCTGAACCTTGGCACCTACGCTATTTAGGGGATATGGCCCAGGAAGTTTCCGATTCCGGATTAACACTCGAAGAATATCTAGGAATTAATGGTGGTGACTATCAATAGGTACAAGAATATGTTAACTAAATTTACTTATTCAATTTGTTCTAAAGCAGCTTTCTCTTGATTACAAAAAATAGTAAGGTTTAAAATTTAAGCAGAAAGGATACCGTTTGAATGGAATCTGGTTCTGGGTACCAAGTTAATAAATTTTGCTCTTTCTGCTTAACTTCAACCCCATAAATAAAGCAATTTAAAAGCGTTATCCCTACACACGTAGGGGTGAATCCGAATTGAAAACCTATGCCGAAGCTTCGAAAGAGTTATCCCTACACACGTAGGGGTGAATCAACTCTTTAAGCGTTTCGGGGCAGCGTACTGGAGTTATCCCTACACACGTAGGGGTGAATCCACCAGCTGTGGATTTAGGGCCGATCCAGCCAGGTTATCCCTACACACGTAGGGGTGAATCCACCAGCGTTCGTTGCACCGCCTTGGCCTTTAAGTTATCCCTACACACGTAGGGGTGAATCCCAGATGAGCAGCGCCGTTGATTGACGGAATCAGTTATCCCTACACACGTAGGGGTGAATCCTCAATATAAGAAGCGTTGTTTTGGAACGCTTTGTTATCCCTACACACGTAGGGGTGAATCCGTAGGGTTGGAGTTCTTTAGCTTTGGGACAGAAAAGAAGCCCAGATGGAATTGGTCCATCTGGGCTTCAATTTTTTTGAATTGGATAGATATCTCTGTCTATTCAGAGAACAAACCATAAGGCTTAAAGCCTATGGGGAAAGTCTTGCTAAATTTAATTGACTAAGGAATAGTCCCTAATCTAACTGATTGTTTAACACAAGATAACATCTGAGTTCTGAAGCTTTCTTTTTATGACATGTTAGAATTTCTCTCAAAAGGAGGTTCGCTATGTCTATTCATTCAGAAAC
>JADGIS010000121.1 GCA_015233825.1 Erysipelotrichaceae bacterium RD49 | reverse complement strand
GTAAATAATTTAGCCGTCTGCAGCTCCAACGTAATGAATCCTGTTTTGGTTGACGGACGTTACTTAAAATCCGTAAACCAAAGAGCAAACAAGGCGATTGCCGCTGCTAAGTCCTATGAAAAAATTCGTCATGGACTAAAGACCACTGACAGAATTAAAAGCATGTATTTAAAACGGAATAACAGAATTGCTGATTATATGCATAAAGCATCCCGCTATCTTGTGAATCAATTCGTTTCTAATGATATCGACACTGTGATTATTGGTCACAATGCTGGATGGAAACAAGACACAAACATGGGCAAAAGAAATAATCAGAATTTTGTGCAGATCCCGTTTAACGGTTTTATTGATAAATTAACCTATAAATGCCAAATGGAAGGCATTCGAGTGATTTGTATTGAAGAAAGCTATACAAGCAAATGCAGTTTTTTGGATAACGAAGAATGCTGTCATCACAACTCCTATATGGGAAATAGAATTAAGCGCGGCTTGTTTAAAAGCCAGACAGGAAAATTAATGAATGCCGATCTTAACGGAAGCCTGAATATCTTAAAAAAGGGATGCAGTCTATCAACCAATGGACCGATCCCTTATATCAACAATGCTTAGACCAGAATGCTTTTGTTTCTCCTGTACGTTATAACGTACCTCGTGGATAACAATCCAAAAGTACCTTGCAAGATCATTTAGATCAAGTAAGTAAACGCCTAGCAGTAGGTGTGAAGCCAGCCAGTACTTTCGGGTACTGGCGCATCTTCAAAAGTGATGTTGCAATTGTTGCAATATTTACTAACTGTACACAATTCAGGATAGTATTATCGATTTATATCGTTTGGATATTCAAAAATACGCAGAGCGCAAAGACCGTCCTAAAATCCGGGATATTCTTGACTCTATCCCCGGGCAGCTTAATGCCAAGAACAAACGTTTTAAAGTCGCTAAAATCGATAAAAATATGAGAACTTATCAATTAGAAGATAGTTTTTTGTGGCTGGAAGCTGCTGGTATTGGTCTTCCCTGTTATAACGTCTGCGAACCTATTTATCCCTTGCGGCTGAATGAAGAAAGAAACCTTTTCAAGCTATATCTATGCGATACCGGACTGCTTTGCCGGATGATGGGCGGACTGACTTCAATGGAAATTCTGAAAGGCAATATCGAGATCAATCTCGGTGGTGTTTTGGAAAACGCCTTTGCTCAAGTCTTGAAAAGCCGAAACTTTAATCTGTTTTATTTCGATTCGAAGCGAAACTATGAATTGGACTTTCTGATTCAGAATAAAAGCCAAATCGATCTGTTAGAAATCAAATCCGGAAAGTACTATACAAAACATGCTTCCTTAGATAAAGCTTTGAATAATCCAGACTGGCAGTTTGGAGAGGCCGTTGTTTTCTGTAAAGGCAATGTCAAGCAGGAGGAGCGTATTCTCTATCTTCCTTTATATATGGTGATGTTTTATGAAGAAGAAAAGGAAGAACAGCTTTTATGGAAACCAGATCTAAGTGCGTTGCTGAATTTTAATTAGTATTTGCTGATCAATTCAAAAACTCGTCAGATCGTTTAAAAAGAGTAAATTTCGCAATAGTAATGCCAAAGTGCCAAACGAATAAACGCTTTACCTAAAGCAATATAAGAATTTCAATTTTAAAAAATAAATACAAAATTCATATTTTCACCATATAACAGGTGGTCGGCATCATCTTTGAAAGTGCAAGCTTTTTCGGCAAAAACCTGTTTTTCCCTTGCACTTTATCACTTCAAATATCCTGATTTCAACGATAGATAAAGCCGAAATGATTTGATCAGCAAATACTACGTAGATAAACAGATGTTTGGCCAAAGAGATTCCTGAATTGTGATTTCTGATTCGGGTTTTTCGTACAGAGGAAAGAAGAAGGAAGATGAAAAGGCGTCTGGCCAAGGGGTCAGACGCCTGAATTTGTCTGGGATTGAGTCTGGGATAGAACCAGGGATCGAGGAATGGCTGCTGGTTTCTGCCGGCGGACTTTCGTTCAATCCACTATGAGGAATAGAGGAAGCAAATCAAGAACAAAGACTAATCGAGTTCTTCGCCATTGGAAGCAATGACGCCTTTGAACCAGTCGAATGAGTCTTTCTTGTAGCGCTCCAAAGTACCGGAACCATCGTTGTTGCGGTCTACATAAACGAAACCATAGCGTTTTTTCATTTCGCCGGTTCCAAAGGAGACGCAGTCGATCCAGCCCCATGGCGTGTAGCCCATCAGATCAACACCATCGTATTCAACCGCAATCTTCATCTGTTCGATGTGGGATTTTAAGTAGTCGATGCGGTAGGGGTCATGGCAGGTTTTATCCTCTTCCAGAACGTCGATGGCTCCAAAGCCGTTTTCAACGATAAACAATGGTTTTTCGTAGCGTTCATAGAAGGTATTCAAGGCGTAGCGCAGACCTTCAGGGTCGATCGTCCAGCCCCAGTCGGAGACTTTCAGGTATGGGTTAGGAACCGTGTTGGCCCCACCGCCATCCATGCCGTCGCTCTGGGTTGTGGCTTGGGAGTCAACCACATTGGTCATGTAGTAAGAGAAGCCGATGTAGTCTACGGTTCCTTGAGCGAGATCTTCGAGATCTTCTTTCGTAATGTCGAGATTGAAGCCTTTGCGCTCGAAGCTTTTGATCGCATAGCTTGGATAGTGGCCGCGGCATTGCAC
The DNA here is from genome assembly GCA_015233825.1 of Erysipelotrichaceae bacterium RD49. GTDB lineage: Bacteria > Bacillota_I > Bacilli_A > Erysipelotrichales > Erysipelotrichaceae > Allobaculum. The sequence continues at coordinate 6,098 of JADGIS010000121.1, read as the reverse complement.
ATCGCAGAAGAACCAGCGGTCATGCATACGTTCAACGGCTAAGTTCATATCGGCCGGACGGCAGGATAATGGATAAATCGGAACCATGGCGATCATGTTGCCGATTTTGAAATCAGGATTAATTTCGTGGCCAAGCTTAACGGCTTTGGCGCTGGCTACTAATTCATAGTGGCCGCACTGGTACATGGCTTCTTCAGGATTATCGTATTTAGAGAACATGGCACCGGAGTTGGTCCAGCCAAAGATATCGTTGGTGAAGTTCATCTGGTTGTTGATCTCGTTGAACGTCATCCAGTATTTGACTTTGTCTTTATAGCGTTCGAAGCAGGCTTTGGCAAAGTTGAGGAAGAAGTCGATGGTTTTGCGGTTCATAAAGCCGCCGTATTCACGGGCTAAATGAACAGGCATTTCAAAGTGCGACAGGGTAATGACGGGTTCGATGCCGTATTTGAGCAGTTCGTCAAACAGGTCATCATAGAACTGCAAGCCTTCTTCGTTGGGTTCACTTTCATCGCCATTGGGGAAGATGCGGCTCCAGGCAATGGATGTTCTGAAGCATTTGAATCCCAGCTCAGCCATCAGTTTGACATCGTCTTTGTAGCGATGATAGAAATCGATGCCAATATGGTTGGGATAGTATTTGCCGTCTTCGATGGTTTCCGTGATTTCGCGTGGTACGCCATGGGCACCAGCAGTCATGACATCGGCTACGGAATAGCCTTTGGATGTATCGAGCACGCCGCCTTCAAACTGGTGCGCGGCCAGAGCACCGCCCCATAAGAAATCTTCAGGTAAACTCATTGTTTTCTCCTTTCGATCCGAATGTGGATCTTCTCTCTCTTTTTTTATGATAATCGAAAATACAGTTTTTAGGGATACCTTTTTTAATAGATGAATAAGCAGAAAGCTCCTGCAGGCAAACTGGCTGGAGTGATCGGTAATCAGGCTTTTAAGCGATAAAGAAAAGACTGATCGTTTTTCTTATAAACCAGATTGAAGTGTAATTCATTTTGTTAAACAACCAGTCTTTTTGAACGCTTACAGTCTTGAATAGGCTGGAATGATTCTCTTTTTTTTGCTCCTCTTTTTTTAAAGTTCGCTTGGATAGATCTTGTGTTTTTCTGGGATCGTACAGCGTTTGTTAGTCGTAAACTTCTTCCACTTTGAGATCGGAGAGATCTTTGCCGTTGGTGGCAATGACGCGTTTGTACCAGTAGAAGGAATCTTTTTTGTATCGGTCCAAGGTCTTGAGATCGAATTCATCGCGGTCAACATAGATGAAGCCATAACGTTTGACCATGCCTTCATGGGTGGAGATCAGATCGACAGCGCTCCATGGGCAATAGCCTAAAAATTCAGTGCCATCGGTGATGCTTTCCTGGATCTGGGCTAAATGGTCCTGGTAGTACTGGATGCGGTAGTCATCGTGGATGCGGCCGTCTTCTAATTTGTCATAGGCCCCCAAGCCATTTTCGGTGACCAATAAAGGCAGGTGGTAGCGGGAATACATCTCGCGGGTAGTAGCTCTGAAGCCAACCGGGTCGATTTCCCAGCCAAACTGGGTTTTGGGCAGGTAAGGGTTGTGGATCTGTCTGAAGACGCCGGGGATTTCACGGCCGGACTGCTGGTCGCCAAGGGTAGCTGCAGCGGTCTGGTCAAGAGCTTCAAGATTGCAGGCTTCAACCGTTGCGGTGTTGTAGTAGTTAAAGCCGATGAAATCAGGATGGGCGCTTTTCATGGCTTCTTCATCACCTGGGGCAAAGGTTGGCGTTGCATCGTGGTCTTTGAGATAGCTCCAGACGATGGCATTGTAAATACCATAAACAGCCATGTCTAAATACAGCCAGTTGCGGATGGCATTGAAGTTCTGGGCGGCGATGATATCTTCCGGTTTGCATGTTGCCGGGTAAACCAGGGAGATATTGGGAGCAGGACCGATTTTGGCTTCGGGAAGCATTTCATGGCATAAGCACATGGCTTTAGCCTGGGCGACGAGCATGTGGTGGTTTTGCTGGTAAATCTCTTTTAAGGGGTTGGTGCAGTTTTCAGGCAGATGGAGGGTGCCGATGACGGGACCAGAGAGGGTTAATACGTTCTGTTCATTGATTGTTAACCAGTATTTTACGCGGTCGCCGAAGTTTTCAAACAGGATGGCCGCAAAATCGACAAACCATTTCACGGAATCCGGGTTGCCCCAGCTGCCGCGCTCATCCAAGGCGGCTGGCATGTCAAAGTGGAACATCGTTACCAGTGGTTCGATGCCGTATTTCAAGCATTCGTTGATGACATTGTTATAGTAGTCGATACCCTTCTGGTTAATTTCACCGGTGCCGTTAGGCAGAATCCGCGTCCAGGCGATGGAAAAGCGATAGGTCTTGAAGCCCATTTCGGCCATCAGCTTGATGTCTTCTTTGTAGCGGTGGTACTGGTCGGCACAGACTTTCAGATCCGAAGTGCCGGCTGGTACTTCTTTGACATCCTGGCAGGATGGGCCTTTGCCATCTTCCAGGCTGGCGCCTTCCACCTGGTAGGCGGAAGTCGAAGCGCCCCATAAAAAATGTTCGGGGAAATCTTGTTTGTGAGTGTGCTGCATAATCGGTTTCCTTTCTTTGGGTTTTCTTTGATTGATTTCATTATAGATAAAGTTTATTTTGGTTGACCAGCCCTGCCAGGCACTTTGAATCGCCGTTTCGGATTTTCTTTGGCCGGCCATGAAATTTGCGAAAAGCGGTTTCGCTGGCATGAAAGATAATGAAAAGGAGGCAGGAAGCAATCCAACCTCGTTTTGTCCAAAAATGAATAGAAACCGGATAAAAGAAAAAGGGAAGAAGACTAAACGTTGTCTTCTTCCGCAATGATGGCTGTTGGGGCGGTCCGCTGGTGCTCAATGGTGCGGGCCGTCTGGATCCGCAGATCCATGCTGCGGTCATAATGTTTCCAAAACAAAGTGGAGTACAAAATTTCCAATACATAGCTGATCGCACTTTCCGTGGTGTACCAGCTGATTTTCGAATACATTTTCTCTCTCGTGCAGATGGGCAGGACGACGTCGGCCATTCTCGAAACGGTGCTGTCACCAATCGAAGTGATCGCGATGATGGGCACGCCAGCTTGCTTGGCGGCTTTGACATTGGTTAACGTCATGACGGTCTCGCCAGAATAGGAGATCACCACCAAAACGGAATCCAAAGCTTCGAGTTCATGGTTATAGCGCAGCTCGGAATCAGGCTGGTAGCAGCGGGCCCGTTTGCCAATGCGGCCCAGCTTGAGGGCAAAGCTTTCGCCAAGCATGAAGGTATTGTGCGAACCCAGGATATTGACCATGATGGCCTGGTCCATCAATTCGACAGCCTTGCGTACCATATCCACCTGCGTTAACGAAGCTGTATCTTCAATTGCCGCGATTTTAAGCTGCGCGACCTTATTGATGATCGCAGCGATGGAGTCTTTTTTGGAAAAGGGAATGTTCGCATTGATATCTGGAAAATGGCTGGCCAGATATTTCTGCTCAGCCAACAGATCTTCTTTAAAGGCATCCCAGCCTGTATAGCCAAGCTTATGGGCCAGGCGGATCAAAGTTGCGTTGGAAGTATAGCAGGCTCTGGCGATTTCCTGAATTGTCATCGCTGCAATATTGACGTCTTCACGGCAGATATAATCGATGACAGCCTGCTGGGCATCGGAGAACTTACCCGCCTTCATTTTTTCAGTGACTAACATAGAAAAATGATACCAACAGAAACACAAGTACGCTAGAAAGGGTTTCCATCAAAAAATGATCGAAATGCTTTTCCATCCTTTTTGCCCGCTCTTTTTTGGAAGGAGTCCGCGGCTTATAGTGGTCCTGTACTCAAAAAGAGTAAAGGTTAAAACGTTGAATGCACTTGAACGGCAAGGAGGATTAAGAAATGGAAAAGCGATTCAAACCGATCGATCAAAAATCGGCTTCAATGAAGAATTTACAGTTGAAATACAACCTGCTTCAGGCCTCGTTCTGGGCCGCAAGCTGTGCGATTTGTGCTTTTATTGCGATTTTTTTGCAGGCTAAGGGCCTTTCCAATACCCAGATTGGAACGGTGACTGGCGGCGCCTGCATTTTAAATATTGTTTTATCCCCCATACTTTCTGGATTGACATCCAAATTCAATAAAATTTCTTTGCAGGGATTTGTATTGGCTGGCATGGTCTGCACGGTGATCGGCTATCTGCTGGTGGCTTATGTTTCGATGCCAGTGATGGTGCTGATGGCTTTGTATATGGTGACCTATTGCTTGAACATTTCGATGGTTCCCCTGTTAGCCAGCATTTCGATGAATTACAATGCCCAGGGCCATGTCGTCAACTTTGGCCTGGCCCGCGGTTTGGGATCTATTGCCTATGCGATCAGTGCGGTGGGACTGACGCAGATGACGACGGTGTTCAACCCGATGGTTTTATCCGTCATCTATGCCGGCGGGATTGTGGTGTTTATTGGCGTGCTGCTTTCGACACCCAAAACCTATGCGGCCGCTGCCCAAAACCAAAAAGGCGGCAATGTGGTGGAGATGGCAGGGAAATATAAAAGCTTCTTTGCCATTTTAGCCGGCTTCGCCTTGTTATTTGCGGCTGCAACCAGCCTTTCGACCTACTTGATCAATATTATTAAAAGCCTTGGCGGATCGCAGTCGATCTATGGCATGGCGATTTTTGCGATGGCCGCCACCGAACTGCCCGTGATGGCTGCGGCTTCCCGCTTGCAAAAGCGGTTTTCAGCCATGAGCTTAATGGCCGCAGCCGGTTTGTTTTATATCGTCCGCAACCTCTGCATCGCCTATGCCCCTGCCATGCCGGTTTTGATTTTTGGCTTGATGATGCAGGGATTGAGCTATGGCTTGATGACGGCTGTGATTACAGTGTATGTCAATGACCATTTAGAAAAGCAGGACCAGGTGATGGGACAGACGATGATTTCGGTTTTAACTTGCGGAGTGGGCTCTTGTCTTGGCAATGTGCTGGGCGGTCTGCTGCAGGATACATTGGGAATTGAAGTGATGTTTGCGTTCACTTCCTTGATCACCATTCTGGGGGCTGTCATTATTGTCCTGACCGTTTTCAACCCAAAGCGCATCACCATGGCCCGGCTGCCTTTTGGCCGGCCGCATAAGTCGTATCAGATGTAAAGGTCAGTCTTTGGCTTCAGACTCTAACCTGGTCAAGCCATGTTTGGCAGGTTTGCGGCCGGAAAATCGATCTGGCTTGACTCTCTTTTCTTGAAATCCGCATCAAACAGTGGTTCGACTCCGAACTGCTGTTTTTTTTATGGGCTGTCGGTTTGCAGGCGGGCTTTGCTCAGGAAAGGGACTGGATGAATCTGAATAGGAGTCTTTCCTTCTGGCTTCAATCCATATTTTCCTGGCTTGCCGCATTTAAGAGCGCATTGTAACCAGTCCCGGCTCCAGGCACTATCTTTTCAACAGGAAGCTGGACGGCCTTTGAATCTTCAGGAAATGCAGACAGAAGGAATGAAGGCAGAAAAAGATAAATATTGAATAAAGACAATATGAAAAGAAAAGAGGCCGGCTGGTCGATAAGCAGAAAAAAGAGCAGACGTCCCAGAGGTTTCAATGCGAGGGCAGGCCAGTAACAAATGGGAAAGAAGAATCCATCAAACACTTTTTAAGAGCAACGATCGACTTATGATATCTTAATATGAGGTGAAAGACGGTGTCCATGGAACAGGCTGAAATCCAGAGGATTCGCAATACGATTACTCGAATAATACATTTTAAATACTCAAAATAGCTATGATTTCAGCGCGTTTTCGATGTTCAGCGTGATAGAACGAAATGATTATACTAACAATCGTTCCTTATAATCTAATTAAGATAGGATTATATTGAGAAAATATTCTTTGAAAAGTTCCTTAAAAAAGGAACAAAAACGCTAGACAGAAACGCTGCATAAGGATAGAATAAAGACAGAGTTAAGGAAGCAATGTCATTTAGCTAAGGGATAAAGCTGTGTAAATTGTCTTTCAAATGTGAACAATCCATTTGTGGTAGTCACCTTATACAAGCTGACTACCAATAAATAAGCTTACGCATCAAGAATGTACTTTA
>JADGIS010000120.1 GCA_015233825.1 Erysipelotrichaceae bacterium RD49 | reverse complement strand
TTAATAAAAAGTTAATGTTTATCCAAATAAAAAATACCATTTTTCGCTTCGGAATGTAGGAGAAACGAAAAATGGTAAATATAAAACTCACGACACCTAAAGGTGTTTCGAATTTATGAGAGTCCTCTCATTGAGTGGAAGGACAAAATGAAAAATATCCGAGAAACCAAAAAATCCCAGACTCAATTCCGCGAATTGGAATGAATCTGAGGTTTTCAATCGATGTGTTTTACTTTGTCAGGAAGTAGACTGACAGCAAAGCTTACTGGTTATCTAAAGCAGCTGGATTTGCTCAATTAATATCCACTGGCAAGCCAGGCAACATCTTCATCCCGCCAATGATACATCGTAACTAAAGCAATTGCTTCATCGACATCCGGTGTGTAGTTATGGCTGCCGGCTTTGGCATTGGGATTGTATTGGCGGAAGACTGCGAAGCCTTCTTTTTCAGCCGAATACCATCCGATTCCTTCATCCTGCCAGCCAAGACCAACTAAGGAATTTTTTTCGTCGAGATTGGTGGTGTAGTGGTGGTCGCCCGCATTTGGATTGTAAACCCGGTAGACAGGTGTATTGGATTCTTTAGGAGCGATCCAGCCGATGCCTTCATCGCGCCAGCCTAAAGCGACCAGGCTATCCCGCTCACTTGGATCAGCGGTGTAGAAGTGCTCTCCCGAATTTGGATTATACAAGCGAAGCATCTGAATATATTTGCCGCTTGCAAGCGCGGAGCTGGAAAGATTAGCGGGTTTGGTCTGGGAGCCACTCGGCCGATAGCTCTCAGCGCGAACCTTCTTATAATAGGTATCAAATAAGCTTTGAAACTGGCCCATATTCAATCCGCCGGCGGCATAGAGGTTTTGCGGGGAGCAGAACGTCTGGCTGTAGCCGAAGCGGTGGCCGTTGGCTTTGGTTGTTGAGTAGGCCAGGCCGGTTGTGGTATTGGTTGCGGTCACGATATTGCGGTATTGCTGGGTTCCATCCCGGCGTCCCGAAAGATACTTCGCTTTTTCTGCGTCATACCAGCTGGTATAGGGATTTTCTAAATCCCAGGCGAGGTTTTCGGCTACTTGATAGCTTTTGGCATGATAGTTGTTGCGGTTGGCATAGTTGAGCTGGACCTGGGCAATGGCCATCAGTGAGGGCGAGACCATAAATTCACCAAGAGCTGTTCCTTGGGTCTGGTTTTCCGTCTGCCGGTATTGGTTGACCATTGGAAGCTGGTCGACCGCCTTTTTCATATTCTTGATGTTGGTGGCATCATCCGCCTCATTTGGATTGGTAAGGCCTTTTCCAGCATTGTTTTTTAATCCTTTTGAAGGCTGTCCAGTAACGATCCGGTAAGCCAGTCTGGCATCTTCTTTTTGGGTGTCGGAAAGACCGCCTGCTTCATAAGCTAAATAGCGAAAAAAGCCGGCAGATCCTTCTGCAGCCTGGTAGCTGCCGGTTGTCTGCACATAGATGGTATCTTTAGCAAACAAAGCAGCCGGACTGGCAAAAAGAGCCAGCGCCCAAAGAGCTGCACTGAAGCGGTGCCATTTTCTTTTCTTGATCATCGTTTTTATATTCCCTTCTAAAACAAAGCAGAGTAATCGTCAAAAAAAACTTTCAAAATCCATTATCTTCACTTGAAAAGAGAAAGTAAATCACAACGCGGGCTGCTTCAAAAAGAGGATTGAAAATTGAACACTTTTTCAATCTGCAAACCGATCCAGCCAAAACAAAAGCAAATCGTACGACCACTCAATCCAGGACTTGAGAGGATGACAAGATTGCAGGGCAAACTGTAAAAAGGTTTTTAGAGACGAAGCTCAACAGCATTCGATAGCAGAATGTCACAACACATGTTTTGAATGCTTGTCTTCTTTATGAACCATAATTGTTAATTGAAATTGGAGTTGCAATGTTCTCACTGAACGAAAGCTGGTTCTGATCTGTCTTTGCCCCATATGCAGCTTATTTTTGGGTGCAATTTTTATGTGTACACGAAATGATTCACCGTGAAAAATGAAGAAATCCGCTTGATATAGTTATGAAACGAACATTTTTTGGCTTTGGCTCAAGTGAAAGACCTGGCAATTATTGGTCAAAACCTGATAATCTTTTCGAAAATTGCACCAAAAACCTTCGGAAAGTCCCGGAATACCGCTGCATAGGGGACTCTGTTGCGCCGAGGATGTATACTTTCTTCAGGTGCAGGCGTTCTGCCACAAATCTGTTAACAAAAATAGTTCAGATCGAAAAAGCCCGGAAATTGGCGTGATTTTAAACCCACCGATGAACCTTTGAGATGGATGTCGGCTGATGAAGCGGACTGCTTTTCTTGTCAGAGAGTGCATTGAAAGTTTCGCCGTTTCCTGCAGGGGGGTGAAGCATTCAGCCTGACGAATCGTGCGTTCTTGTCTATTCATTGATCATTGAAGTCCGCAAGACTTCTTTCTGTCCAAACGCCGGACAGAACGTCCAGGTCCGACAACCGCCGCACCCATTCCGCCAACCTAGCTGTGTGTTGTAGGAGTGCGCTTCAACCCAAGCCTGCACCTGCACTTTTTGGTTTTGAAAAGTCCTTTACCAAAAGCAGGACATGGTAGCATGCCCCACAATAAGAACGAGGACTATTTTCTTTGCATGCAGAGAGTCTGCAATGTATGCCTTTGTGATGGATGGAATCTGTCATGAAGGCTTTTTCTTTCCTTATATCTTTATATCTTTAATATCCTGCCTCTTTCAATACGCTTAACCGAGAAAGAAGGAACTGAGAATTTGCAAATTCAAGGATAATGATTCGTTGAAACTTGAAAAACCGGTTCAAAGCTCGGTCTTTTGCTGTGGCAGCGAGCAGATAGATTAACGATAAAGAGAACAAGCGAAAAGAATCCAGGGATCTGGAACAGGAAGACAACAAAAAACCACCCGTCCAGTTCAGTGGACAGGTGGCTTGAAATTTGAAAGCTAAAAGAGTAAAGACTCTGAGCAAAAATTTGAAAGCAGGTCAGATTGAAAGCTGCTTTCTACTTTATTTTTAAGATCGGTCCTATTTTTCTTCAAGATCAAAGCCGAAGTATTTCACAGCGTTGTTGTAGGAGATGCCTTTTACGATTGGCTCCAGCAGGTCATCATCTGCTGGGAATTCGCCATCTTCTACCCACTGGCCGATCAGGTTGCACATGATGCGACGGAAGTATTCATGTCTTGGATAGGACAGGAAGCTGCGGCTGTCGGTTAACATGCCAACAAAGTTGCCAAGCAGACCCAGATTAGCCAGGGAAGTCATCTGTTTGATCATGCCGGTCTTGTTATCATTGAACCACCATGCAGAACCCTGCTGGATTTTGCCAGCCACTTCAGGTCCTTGGAAGCAGCCGATCACGGTGCCGATCATTTCATCATCAGCTGGGTTGAGGGAGTAGATGATTGTTTTTGGCAGACCGCTTGCTGTATTGACTGCGTTTAAGAAGCCAGCCAGCTGGTCGGATGGTCCGTAATTGGAGATTGCATCATAACCAGTATCGGGTCCCATTTTTTCATACTGCTTGGTGTTGTTGTCACGCATGCAGCTGTAGTGTAACTGCATTACCCAGTTGCGTTTGGCATATTCGCCAGCCAGGAATTTAAGCAGAGCCGTTTTGTACTGATCAACTTCCTTCGCGCTCAGCTCTTCACCGTTTTTCTTTTTCGCAAAGATCGCTTCGACTTCTTCATCCGTTGCTGGAACGTTGATGACGTAATCCAGGCCATGGTCAGAAACGGAGCATCCGTTTTCGGCAAAGAAGTCCAGCCGGTTAGCGAGGGCTTTTTTCACGTCTTCGAAGGTGTTGATTTCCATGTCGGCTGCTTTAGCCAGCTTGTCCATGTATTCGTTGAAATCAGGTTTGTTGATGTTGACAGCTTTGTCAGGACGCCATGCAGGCAGAACCTGGACGTCGAATGTGTCATCTTCTTTGATCAGTTTATGCCATTTCAGATCGTCGATTGGATCATCGGTGGTGCAAAGCAGGGTAACACCGGACTTTTTGATGAGGTTGCGCACAGACATGTCATCCTGCTGCAATTTTACGTTAGCCAGATCCCAAACTTCTTTGGCAGTCTTTTCGCTTAAGATGCCATCATAGTCAAAGAAGCGCTGCAATTCGAGGTGGGACCAGTGGTACAGAGGGTTGCCAATCGCTTTGTCGAGTGTTTTTGCATAGTTATAGAATTTTTCCCAGTCGGAAGAATCGCCGGTGATGTATTTTTCATCGATGCCATTGGAACGCATCTGACGCCATTTATAGTGGTCACCACCCAGCCATACTTCAGTGATGTTGTTGAACTTACGGTCTTCGTAAATTTCCTGGGGGTTGATATGGCAATGGTAGTCCAGTACTGGAACCTGGCTTGCAAAGTCGTGATAGAGATGTTTGGCTTCATCGGTTTTGAGCAGGAAGTCCTTATCCATGAATTTTTTCATTCGAATTCTCCTTATAGTTGGTTTTTATATCTAAAAAAAGCAAGTTTCTGTAATTATCATAGTGTAAAACAGTCTGAAAAACATTCAAAAAGAATTGCGGGGCCGCTTGGTCAAAGCGATTCTGACTCTTTTTAGATGTGGAAACCTTTACACACATGAGTTTACAGTTTGATGAAGAATGGTGCAAGCAGAATTCAAGAAAAAAGTCCAAAATCCCATCAAGAAGGCCCATTGACCAAAACCAATCAATTTTATGATGGATAAAGTGAATTTTGTAAGTCATGAAAATTGACAGTTTGGAATGTAAGGGGTTTATCTGATGGAGCTGCGAGGATACGTCTTGAAATTCTCCTGAAAATTTCTTAAGACTCCCTGTTGACAGCTGTATGGAAGAAACGATATAAAATGTGTAAGCCTTTACCCATTGACTGGGTAATCCACAGATCGAAGGCCTGAAAGGACCAAAAAATTATATGGAAAAGAAATGGATTCAGATTCATCCTTCCGATACGGTAGCGGTCGCCCTGACCAATCTGCCCAAAGGTGAAACCATTGTTCTTGGTGATCGCAGCATTACATTGAACGAAGAAATCGCCCAGGGGCATAAGTTTGCCCTGCAGCCGATGAAGGAAGGCGAAACTGTCATCAAATATGGCCAGCCAATCGGCATGCTGACAAGTGATGTCAAAGCTGGTGACTGGGTGCATATTCACAATATGAAAACCCGCTTAGGAGATCTGCTTGAATACACTTATACTCCTGAAATTACCCCAATCCAGAAAAGGGAAGAACAGACATTCATGGGATACCGCCGCAAAAACGGCAAAGTCGGTGTCCGCAATGAAATCTGGATTATTCCAACGGTTGGCTGTGTCAATAACATCGCGCAAGCCATTGAAAAAGGCGCTTCCCATGTTGTGAGTGAAAACATTGAAGCGGTCGCTGCTTTCCCCCATCCTTATGGCTGCTCTCAGATGGGCGGTGACCAGGAAAACACCAGAACGATCCTGGCTGATTTGATCGAGCATCCCAATGCTGGCGGCGTACTGGTATTAGGTCTTGGCTGCGAGAACTCGAACATTCCTGAATTGAAAAAATACCTCAAAGACTACGACCCTGATCGCGTTGAATTCTTAGTCTGCCAGGAAGTTGAAGATGAAATTGCAGAAGGTATCGCTGCCGTTGAACGTCTCGCTGAAAAGATGAAAGACGATCATCGTGAGCCAGTGGGAACCTCCAACCTGATTATTGGCATGAAGTGCGGCGGATCCGATGGCTTATCCGGCATTACGGCCAATCCAACCGTCGGCGGTTTCTCGGATTTATTGATTGCCCAAGGTGGAACGACGATCCTGACTGAAGTTCCGGAAATGTTCGGGGCGGAAACCCTGTTGATGAACCGGGCCCAGAATGAAGAAATCTTCAACGAAACGGTGGATCTGATCAACGGCTTTAAAGAATACTTCAAATCGCACAACCAGACCGTCTATGAAAACCCATCCCCCGGAAACAAAAAAGGCGGTATCTCCACCCTGGAAGACAAGTCGCTTGGCTGCACCCAGAAAGCAGGTTCGGCTCCAGTTGAAGGCGTTTTGAAATATGGAGAGCAAGTCAAAAAACATGGCCTCAACCTGTTAAGTGCTCCTGGCAACGACTTAGTCGCTTCCACCGCACTGGCTGCCAGCGGTGCCCAGATTGTTTTATTTACAACGGGCCGCGGCACCCCATTTGCTTCCCCTGTACCAACGATGAAGATTGCATCCAATACGCGTCTTGCCAATGGCAAACACAACTGGATCGATTTCAACTGCGGTGCTTTGCTGGAAAACAAGACATTAGACGAGCTTTCGCAGGATCTCTTTGATGAAGTGATCGCCATTGCCAGCGGCAAACAAGTCGCCAGCGAACGGGCCGGCTTCCATGATATGGCAATTTTCAAACAGGGTGTAACCCTCTAATCATTAACTCATAATCAACGTGAAAGGTTAAAAACTTATGAACAAACTCTCTTACAAGACCCTCAAAGAACAGGGCTATGATGGCTATTTACTCGAAAACGCCCCAGAAAAAGTACTTCAGTTTGGTGAAGGCAACTTCATGCGGGCTTTCGTAGACTACTTCTTCAATGAAATGAACAAAAAAGCCGGCTTCAACGGTAAAGTTGCCCTTGTCCAGCCAATTCCAAACGGATCCTTCCGCTTAAACGACATCATCAATGACCAGGATGGCCTGTATACTCTTTACTTACAGGGATTCCAGGATGGCAAGGAAGTTCGTGAAAAAGAAGTTATCTCTTCTGTTTCCCGCTGCTTAAACGCCTATGAAGACTGGGACAAAGTACTGGAAACTGCTTCTAATCCTGAACTGCGCTTTATCTCCTGCAACACCACTGAAGCAGGTATCCACTATGATCCTTCCGCAAAATTCGAAGATGCACCAGCTTCCACCTGGCCAGCTAAATTAACCCAGTATCTTTATAAAAGATGGCAGAACGGGCTGCCTGGCTTTATCATCCTGGCTTGCGAACTGATTGACAACAATGGAGCTGAACTGGAAAAAGACGTGAAGCTCCATGCTAAAGACTGGAACCTGCCAGAAGAATTCCAGAAATGGATCGATGAAGAAAACGTATTCTGTTCCACACTGGTAGACCGTATCGTAACTGGCTATCCAAGAAAAGAAGCTGCACAATTCAACGAAGAAAACGGCTACGAAGACAATGCAATGGATACTGGTGAAATCTTCGGTGTCTGGGTTATTGAAGGACCACAGTCCATCTATGATGAACTGCCAATCAAGGAAGCCGGCCTGCCAATCCTGGTAACCGACAACCACAAACCTTACAAAGAAAGAAAAGTCCGCATCCTCAACGGTGCTCATACTTCCATGGTTTTAGGTGCGTTCTTAGCCGGCCAGTCTATCGTTCGCGATTGTATGTATGATCCAACCATCTCTGCTTACATGAACGAAGCCATCTACAACGAAATTATCCCAACTCTGTCCTTGCCAGCAGAAGACTGCAAAGATTTCGCTGCAGCTGTAACTGAACGGTTCAAAAACCCGTTCATCGACCACGCCCTGCTCGCGATTTCTTTGAACTCCACTGCCAAATGGAAAGCCCGTGTTATGCCTTCTTTACTGGGCTATGTTGAAAAATTTGGCAAACTGCCAAAAGCTTTGACCACTTCTTTAGCCAGCTATATCGCTTTCTACCGCGGCCAAGAACTGACACCAGATGGCTTGAAAGCAGTAAATCCGGTAACCAAAGAAGAATACCTGATCAAGGATGATCCAGAAGTTCTCGAATTCTATGCCGAAAACTCCGGATTATCCAACAAAGAACTCGTCAACAAAGTTCTTTCCAACAAATCTTTCTGGGACCGTGACCTGACTGAAGTTGACGGCCTGGAAGATGCGGTACTGGAAGCCTTGAGCACCATTGACGAAAAAGGTTCCATGGCTGCCATGGAAGCCTGTCTGTAAGAAGCAGCCTTTCCCTTTAAACCGCAAAGCACACGCTTATAGCGAGTGTCTGACCATTCATGACCACTAACCGATCAAGGACACCTTGCTAAATCGTCAAAAAATAAAGCGGGCAGGAAATCATAGTCCTTGCCTTGAAAAGCTTAAACTGTTCGATCGATCAGCACTCTACATACGACGAACAGAATCTTTAATATGGAACCAAATTCGTGATGGAAATGGAACCATTCTTGACTGATAAGTGCAATGCCAGTGTCTTTTGATCTGGATTTGAGAGCAGTTTTCCTATGCCTGGAAGACTGCTCTTTTTACGTTGATTCGAGCCAGTTTTACAACCCAAAAGAATGAAGCCACCATTTTAAAATAGTTGATACCATTGCTTTTTTTAAGCTGTATAATAAAATTAAGTAGAAGACATACAACATCAATATTGTTTCATTCCTGCACTAAAACCTTAGCAGCATCTGCTTCAATGCATGCGGCTAAAAATGACTTACTGGCTCGAACAAGGGAATCGATTTTGGATTCCAGGAGGACTACTACTATGAGCAAAACAACCAAGTATTCCCTGATTTTTGCGGCTGGATTTGCGATCGGAATGTTCGTTCTGCCGCTGATTTTTCGCTAGGACCCAGAAATCAATCCAAACGATTGGTAAGGGAATAAATGAGAAAAAGAGCACAAAAGAAAATAAGAAAGAAAACACTTGAAAAGATCGCCAGGCTTGATCATAGGGAGCCAATTATGCACGAAACCGAAATGAAAAAAGTTTTGTCACTTCTTAAAGTCACCAAAATCATTTTGGTAAGCTATTTATCCATCAATATCATCGTATCGTTCGTGATCCCTGCCATTATCGGATTACAGGATATTGCGTTCTGGTCTTTCGCGTTCTGGATGGAACTGCTCCAAGATATCGCGCTTTTGATGCTTGCTTGGGTAGGATGTGACTACGCTGCCATTTTGCTGCGTCTTCTAAAAGAACTGGTTTCTCAAAACAAAGATGGCTCACTGAAAAATCCGGTGGGATTTGGGATTCTTGACTGTCGTATTGTATGACGCATCGATGATCTTCAGGAAAAAATATCCATCGTCATGATAGCCAAAAGCCTGTCGCCTTACAGTCTTGA
>JADGIS010000011.1 GCA_015233825.1 Erysipelotrichaceae bacterium RD49 | reverse complement strand
ACGATATCCTAAGGTGTGATGACATCAACAACGGAGTTCGTATTGTCCGAGGACAATATTCACCAGGGCTACTCACTGACGACAGCTAAAGCTGTCCTGCCAAACAACGGGGTGTCTTTCAACCCCCATGGCTTGCCATGGGGTCAGTGAGTGCAGGAACAGGGCTTTTTGTTTGATCATCAGCCGCAGCTGAATCGGTCTGCTGGTTTGGCCCTGATGAAGATGGGGCAGCAGGAACAGTTTCCAGCTTGGATGCGGCCAGATCCAAATCTGCCTGCCGGCTTGCGGATGAGTTTTCTGGCAGGGATGGAGTAGGATTGGCAGCCATCGGCAGATCCTGCTGGTCTTCCAGCTCGCGCTCGATCTGGTGATCAGCGTCGAATTGGGTTTCCTCTTTTTGGGTTTCTTGATCGCGTTGGTCGAGTTCAGCTTTGATGACGGTTAAGAACGTTTTGCCATAGCGTTCAAATTTATAGGTACCGACGCCGTTGACTTGGAGCATGCTTTCTTCATCGGTGGGCAGAAGCTGGGCCATATGGATCAAAGTGGCATCGTTGAAGATCAGGTACGGTGGCAGCGAGTACTTGCGCGCCAGCTGGGTCCGGGCCTTTTTGAGTTTTTCAAGCAAAGACATGGAGACTGTCTCTGGTTTTCCGATCGGCTTTGTTTTCTTGTGGCGGTCAGCAGAAGTTGATTTACGCTGGAAGGTGATCTTCTCCTGATTGCGTATGGCTTGATCCAGCTTGGTGGTTGAATAGAGAACCTGGTATTGATCGGAAGAGCGCGTCAGGTAGCCTTGAATGAGCAGCCCTTCTAAAATCAGCCGGATCTGTTCACTGGATTCATCTTTTAAAGCGCCGTATTGAGATAGAACCGTTAAGCCGCTGTCGCGCAGCTTAGCGGTATTTTTGCCCTTGAGAAAATCAAGAACCGTGATCATGCCATAGGAGCGGGGCAGTTCACGAAGTGCCTTGGCAATGATGGCTGACTGCTTGGTGATGTCTTCATCCACCCAGTCGGCCAGGCAGTTGGAACAGCCCGAGCATTTGCCTGGGGAGCTTTCACCAAAGTATTGAAGAATATAGCTTCTTAAGCACATCGGGGTCTTGCAGTAAGCATCCATCGCATTGAGCCGGTGGATTTCGCGCCGCTTTTGTTCTTCGTTGTCTTCATTGGATTTTTCGATCAAAAATTTATTGGTCATGATGTCGGCTGGCGCATAGAGCAGCAGGCAATGCGCAGGAGCGCCGTCTCTTCCGGCCCGTCCGGCTTCCTGGTAGTAGTTTTCCAAAGAAGAGGGAATTGAGTAGTGGACAACAAATCGCACATTGGATTTATCAATGCCCATGCCAAAGGCGTTGGTTGCTGCGATCAAAGGGACTTTATCGTACAAAAAGGCGTCCTGGTTTTCGGCCCGCTCTTCAGGCGAAAGGCCGGCATGATACCGGGTGCAGGGATAGCCCTGGTCGTTGAGCCGCTGGCAGACTTCTTCTGTTTCTTTGCGGGTCAGGCAATAGATAATGCCGCTTTCGTGGGAATGATCTTCCAAAAAATTTTCCAGCGCTTTGAATTTATCACGCGGCTTCTGGATTTCAAAAAACAGATTCTTGCGGTCAAACCCCGTCACCAAAACCTTGGGGTTGTAAAGATCGAGAAACTTGATCATATCACTTTTGACCGGACCGGTGGCAGTAGCCGTAAAGGCAGCCATGATCGGCCTTTTCTTTAATGTTCTGGCAAACTTGGCGATTTCCAAATAGCTTGGACGGAAGTTCTGGCCCCATTGCGAAACGCAATGCGCTTCATCGATAACGACCATTGAAATGTCCACGCTGTTGGCAAAATCGAGAAAACCAGGCGTATTCAATCGTTCGGGAGCGACATAGATGATTTTGTAGCGGCCCTGCTTGGCAAAGTAGAGGGCCTTTTTATATTGCGCAAAGGTCAGCGAACTGTTTAAATAAGCCGCCGGAATATGGGCTTGCAGCAGTCCGGCCACCTGGTCTTTCATCAAGGAGATTAAAGGAGAAATGACCAGCGTAATGCCCGGCATGAAAACAGCCGGAATCTGGAAGCAGACCGATTTGCCCGCTCCAGTGGGCATGATGCCAAGCACATCCCGGCCATCCAGCAAAGCCTTGATCAGCTCAGGCTGGCCGGGGCGAAACTGGTCATAGCCATAGTATTTTTTGAGCGCCTTAAGGACAGGCGGATAGCGTTTTGTTGACATACAGAAAAATTTTAGCAGGTTTTGTGAGGTTCTGTCGGCCTGTCTGATAAATTGCTAAAAAACAGGTATGGGCGTTGTGCTACAATCTAGCGGGAAATGGGCGGATTAGGCCTGGACTTTCAACAGGGAGACAATGCCGGAATCTGTTTTCGGATAGTATACAATAAAGATTGGAATTGAAACTTGCAGGGTTCCAGGAACTGAAACCCGAACCAAAAGATCAAACATACAAATAAAAATATACAAATGAAAAGGAAATGAGGGACGTATGAGACAAGGTTTTGATAACGAGAAATACCTGAAGACACAATCGGATCATATTCGTGAGCGCATCAGCCAGTTTGGCGACAAGCTGTATCTGGAATTTGGCGGCAAGTTATTTGACGACTATCATGCCAGCCGCGTTCTGCCAGGCTTTCAGCCCGATTCAAAATTACAGATGCTTCTCGAACTCAAAGAAGATGCCGAGGTCGTCATTGCGGTGTCGGCTAATGATATTGAAAGCAATAAAATCCGTGAAGATTTAGGCATTCCGTATGACGAAGATGTGCTGCGGCTGGTGGAGGAATATCGAAAAGCCGGTTTGTATGTCAGCTCCGTTGTAATCACCCGCTATGCGGGGCAGAAGTCAGCCCAGAAACTGCGCCGCAAACTGCAGCGTCAGAAAATCAATGTTTACTATCATTACGCCATTGAAGGGTATCCAACCGATACCAAGAAAATTATTTCGAAAGAAGGCTTTGGCAAAAACGACTACATTGAAACGACCAAGCGCTTGGTTGTCGTGACTGCACCAGGACCTGGCTCAGGCAAAATGGCAACCTGCCTTTCACAGCTGTACCATGAACACCAGCGCGGCATCAAAGCCGGGTATGCCAAATTTGAAACCTTCCCAGTCTGGAGCCTGCCGCTTTCCCATCCGGTCAATGTTGCCTATGAAGCAGCGACCGCTGATTTGAACGATAAAAACATGATCGACCCTTTCCACCTGGAGGCCTACAACCAGGTGGCTGTCAACTATAACCGCGATATCGAGATTTTCCCGGTGCTGCGCAAGATGTTTGAAGAAATCTATGGGGTATCGCCTTACCAATCTCCAACCGATATGGGGGTCAACCGCGTGGGCTTCTGTATTTATGATGACGAAGCCGTCAGCGAAGCCTCTGTGCAAGAAGTGCTGCGCCGCTACTTTGCCTCCCGGACCAGGGCGCTGCTCGATCTTTGCTCAAAAGAAGAACTCCATACCCAGGAGATGCTTTTAGGACAGCTAGGCTTAACGGAAGAAAGCCGTACTTGTGTCAAAGCTGCCAGGGAGCGGGAAGCGGTGCGCAAAGTCAAATGCGGTGCCCTGGAGTTGGAAGATGGCCAGATGATTTTCTCAGCCAACAATAACTTTATGGGGCCAAGTGCGGGACTGGTCATGAATGCGATCAAGTCTTTGGCCGGCATTGATGATGGTGTTCAGCTGATTGAACCGGAAGCGTTTAAGCCAATCCAGATGCTCAAAACCGACTTCATGGGTTCCATCAACCCCAGACTGCATACCTATGAAACGCTCATTGCCCTGTCGATGTCCGCCAAATCCAACCCGGAAGCCGCCAAAGCGCTGGCCCAGCTGCCAAAACTGAAGGGCACCCAAGCCCACCTGACCTGTAACTTATCCGAAACCGACTTAAACACCTACAATGCCCTGGGCATCCAGGTGACGTATGAGCCTGAAAAAGGTTGATCGACGTTGCAAGTTAAAAGAAATGAAACCAAAGAGAAAAGAGTAAAACCATTCGAAGTAATTGCTGAAAATGAACAGCGGTTTTAATCCTTAGCAAAAATGTCCCCTCTTTAATTGCTCAGCCTTTGTGGCCGGCAGCGGGACTGCTACACTAAAATCAATCACTTCGTGGAAGAAAGGAAACACTATGGCAAAAAAACTGACCTTGACCGGAGCCAATACGGTCCGGACCATCCTTAAAAATAAAGAAGATTTTCATGTAGATCTTCGTGATCAAGAAGTCGATGGCGCCCGCACAACCTATGTTTTCGATTTCGAGTATGGCGATCACATCGGAACGTTTACCATCGCCACTGAATATGGCGAAATCAAAGTCGCTGTCTTGAATTTATCGATGGGCCGCATTATTTCCCTGGTCAATGATGCCAATATTAGAAAGCTGGCCCAATATGTCCTCGATACCTCAATTTAGCGTAAGCCTGCATGTCGTTGTCAGCTCCCTGGATGAAAACACGGTTCAAGTTGTCCAGGATCAGCTCAAAACGTTTATCCCCGAATTCTCATTTTCCCCGATGCGTGAACAGTCTTCTTTGCAGGACTGCATCGAATTTTATGCCAGTGCCCAGATCAGCGCAGATCAAAGACAACTGCTGATCGACAGTCTTGATAATGACTGGGACAAGGATGAAGATGACGATATGTTCTGGGCGTATGGATTCAACACCAGAATGTTCAATCCATTGGTCTATTACATGCAGTTAGATTTCCAAAAACTCTCTGCCAAGTAGAAAATACGATCCAAAAAACGGCATCCAATGAATAGGGAATGCCGTTTTTTTCTGGAATTTCATACACTGGGCCTGCTTTTGATCCGGATGCCCAAGTTTTTTTTGGAACGAAAAGTGAAGAAAACCTGCCTTGTTTTTGTAGATACCATTTTCTGATCAAATTGGCAGACTGTTTGATGTAAAAAATCAGCAATCCTGGTTCAGGATGCAAGCACTGGATCATGGAGCCTGAAAGGGTTGAAAGGCTTTGAATTCCGTTTTCCTGCCTTTCGCCTTTTCAAGAGCACAAAAGACTTCCGGATAGTTGGCGATCAGATCCAGAGGGGTAAAGGTAAATTCGGATACCCGGTTTTTTGCTGCCGCATTGTGGATGTAGACTCCAAGGGCTGCCATAGCAAAAGCATCTTTTTTCTGCGCATACAAGCCACTGATCAGCCCGCATAAGACATCCCCGCTGCCGCCCTTGGCCAAAGCAGGATCCGGACGCCAGACGACCATAGAGCGCCAGGCATTCATAATGATCGTAAAGTCAGATTTCAGGACCAAGGTCAGATTGGGATGCGCTTTGCAAAACCCGGCGGCTAGCGTAAAGGGATCTGCCAGAACATCAGCTAACGGGCGGTTGATCAGCCGCGAAAATTCTTTGAGATGCGGCGTCAGAATGGCCGGGCGCTCGATCTGGTCCAGCAGCTGAAGGTTTTTGGCAAGCAGGTTGATGGCATCTGCATCAATGACCATCGGCAGCTTGGCTGCAATCGCCGTTTTCAAAACTGCCAGCGCGCCATCGCCTGTGCCCATGCCATTGCCAATGGCCAGTGTCTGGTATTTTCCAATGACTTCCGAAAGCTGGTCCGCTGCCGATCGGTCAAAAAAGCCTTTTTCATCTGCGGCAGCGGGAAAAATCATGGCCAGATCCATTTTTGAGGCGATGGCTTTTGCAGCGGGAACGGGGGTAAATAAAGTCATCGTCCCGCATCCAGCATGAAAGCAGGATTGGGCCGCCATCGACAAAGCGCCTTGCATCTGAAAGCTGCCGCCAATCAATAAAACTTTGCCAAACGTTCCCTTATTGCCATAAGGACTTCGATCCGGCAAAAGGCTGGCTGCCTTGCTGGCATCCAGCAGGGCAAGACAATCGCCATTAGCGTGGGCAGCGGCTGGAATGCCGATATCGGCCACCGTGATTTTGCCGGACTGGTTTTTGCCCTCCGCTAAAAGATGCCCCCATTTGAGGCAGTCTAAGGCGATGGTCCATTGGGCCTTGATGGCTGCGCCCAAAATCTTGCCGGTTGTAGCATCCAGGCCGCTGGCAATGTCAATGCTCAGCACGGGAATGCGGCTGGCATTGATTAAAGCAACCAAGGTGGAATATTCCTGGCGCAGCGGGCGGTTCAGGCCGTTTCCAAACAATGCATCGATAATCAGATCTGCGTTGGGGCTGAAGGCGTCAAGGGGCGCAACGGAAAGTTTAAGCGCTTTGCATATGGCCAGCTGATGCGCTTCGTCTTGAGAGAGCTTGTTTTCATCGAGATAGATCTGTACTTTTTTAGAGTCAGAACCGGCCAGGATCCGGGCAGCGGCCAGGCCGTCCGCCCCGTTGTTGCCCGGACCACAGACAATCTGAATCCGTTTTACATCCGGCAGCTCTAGAACCGCCCGGGCAACCGCATTGGCGGCATTTTCCATTAAAACCAAAGAGGGGATTTGAAGGGTCTGGATCGCAAAGCTGTCCGCCGTCCGGGCAGCCTTTGCGCTGCAAAGAAAAGTGTTTTGTACCATTGGATTTCACCTGCCTGTCGAAAAGGTCTGTTTGTCAAGTGGCTTTCTTGAGTCATGCTATAATTTCTGATTGAAGGGAAAGACTTTTATCTATGATGCAAAATCAAAAACCAAAAGCCTCGTCGGCCGCGAAAAAGTCCATAATCGCGGGTGGTCTGATTGGGACCGGCGGGTTTTTTATTGCCAAAGCGATTGGTCTGATCTATTCTATTCCATTTTCAACGATCTTAGGATCAAGTGCCTATATGGGATATTATGGATCGGCTTATCGCATTTACAGCTATCTGCTCAACGTCTTTACGGCCGGTGCGCCGATGGCAATTGCGACGATGGTCGCCAAATACATTACCCGAAAAAACTATAAGACTGCGCTGAGCGTGCAGCGGATGTCCGTTTTGGTGATGGCGCTTTTAGGCGCTCTGGGCATGATTGTTATGGCTGCCTTCTCGGGCGTTTTAGCCAAAGCGATGGAAAGCTCGGCAGACGGCCAGTCGATTATGACCACCGTTTTATGCCTGCTTTCGATTGCTATCTTCCTGGTGCCGATTTTAAGCGCCTACCGCGGTTTTATTCAAGGCTGCAAAGAGATGGAGGAATATGCTTTCTCCCAGGCGTTTGAACAGATTTTCAGGGTTGCCTTTTTGCTGGGGGTCAGCTGCCTGCTGGTCTATGGCTTTAAGCTTTCGAGTGTATGGGCTTTATATGCAGCGGTGCTTTCCACCTCAGTGGCCGCAGTTGCGGGAATCATTCAGATCTACCGCTTTTCAAGAAGCACGTGCCAGGCCCTGATCCGCGAAGGCCATCACCAGCAGGCGCGCACAGTGCCGCTCAAGCCGCTGTTTCGAGAGTTTATCCTGCTTTGCCTGCCGTATCTGCTGTTTGCGATCATCGGCTATGCCAATGATATCTACGATGCTATTTTACTGCCCGTGGGCTTGAAACTTTCCAGTTACAGTGCTGAGCAAATTGAAACGATGACCTCGGCAGTCAACTATGTCGGCATTAAGCTGACTGCGATTCCAATGATCTTATCGCCAGGCTTTGTGGCTGCCATTATCCCCCATATCACCTCTGCATTAGAAAAAAACGATATCCGAACCGTGCGCAAAGATATCCTTGAATGCATCAATATCGTTTTGTTTATCGCGCTTTTTTTAAGCTTTGCAATTTTTATGTATGCCAGGCCCTTGTTCTATACGCTTTACTACACAGCCGACCTGGATTTAAGTGCTTCCAGCGTGCGCTGGATTGCCCTGGAAGGCTTGTTTGGAACGATTACTCCTGTTATCTCATCGATGATGATGGCCTGCCGGATGCGCAAGAAGCTGCTGGTTCAAATGCTGATTTCCGCTGTTGTCAAAGGCGTTTTGATGGTTCCCATGGTCATGTGGTGGGGGGTGGCCGGAGCCGTGCTTTCAACTGTTATTTCGTACAGCTGGATTATCGGCTATTCGTTATACATGATGAGCATGCAGTATTCGGTTTCTTTCCATTCGACGCTCAAGACTTTGATTCAAACCGTCATCTGCCTGGCTGTTATGGCCGCTGCAGCCTGGCTTTTAACCAGAATTGGCCTGGGATCGGCCAGCCATGGCAAGCTGATCTGCTTGCTTGGCATGATCGTCAATGGATTGATTTCCTCCGTTTTCTTTGCGGTCTGCGCTGTTTACTTCGGCATTCCGCAGCGGCTGTTCCATTTCCGGTTCAGAAGAAAGAGGGCTTAAAGTATGTATGATGTGTTAGTGGTTGGCGGTGGCCATGCGGGAATTGAAGCGGCTGCTGCCGCGGCCCGCATGGGTCAGAAAACGTTGTTGTTGACCAATGATCTTTCGATGATTGGCTCAATGCCTTGCAACCCCAGCGTGGGCGGGCCGGCCAAGGGAATTGTCGTTCGTGAAATTGATGCCTTTGGCGGGCTGATGCCAAAAGCGGCTGACCAGACAGCGCTGCAGTTTAAAATGCTCAACACAGCTAAAGGACCAGGCGTACGCTGCTTACGGGTCCAGTCTGACCGGGATGCGTACAAAAAATGGATGCTCTCAGCTTTGAAAAAGCAGGACAATCTCGATCTGCTGGAACAGAAAGCCGCCAGGATTTTATTGAATGGTTCGAAAATCATCGGCATCGAGTGCGAAGATGGCACCCAGATTCTTTCCAGAACAGTCATTTTGACCGCTGGAACCGGCATGAATTCGGCCATTTTGCGCGGCCATACGTCAACCGTCAGCGGTGCGGACGGCATGCCGACCAACTCCACGCTTTCAAAATCTTTGGCTGATGCCGGCTTGAAGCTGATCCGCTTAAAAACAGGGACTCCGCCGCGGATCATCAAAAGCACAGTGAATCTTGAACCGGCTATAATCCAGCCGGGAAGTGAAGAATTCCTTCATTTTAGTGATGAAACAACACCGGATCAGGTCATCAGACCAGAAGAGCAGCTGCCTTGTTATTTGATTTATACCACGCCAAAAACGCACCGGATTATCAATGAACACCTGCAGGATTCTGCCATGTATTCTGGACTGGTTACGGGTGTGGGTCCGCGGTATTGTCCAAGCATTGAAGATAAGCTCGTCCGCTTTGCGGACCGTCCCCGCCATCAGCTGTTTTTAGAACCAGAGCGGGCTGCTTACGACACCTTTTATATTCAAGGCTTTTCGACCTCGATGCCGGAAAGCGTCCAGGATTTAATGGTCCATTCCCTGCCTGGGCTGGAAGAATGCGAAATCCAAAAGTACGCTTACGCAATCGAATATGATGCCGTGGATCCGCTGCAGATGTATCCTTCCCTGGAAAACAAGAAGATCGAAAATCTCTTCACGGCCGGCCAGGTTAACGGCACTTCGGGCTATGAAGAGGCAGCTGGTCAGGGTTTGATGGCCGGCATCAATGCTGCGCTTAAAAACCAGGGCAAAGACCCTTTGGTTTTGAGACGGGACCAGGCCTATATCGGCGTCATGATCGACGATCTGGCCACCAAAGGAACCAAAGAGCCTTATCGGCTGCTCACCTCGCGGGCGGAATACCGGCTGCTGTTGCGCCATGATAACGCCCATGTCAGACTCACTCCCATCGCCCATGAAATCGGGGTGCTGCCAGAGTCGGCCTGGAAGCATTATGCCGCTTTGCAAGAAGAAGTGGCAGATGGCATGAAAGCTTTGAAGCAAGCCCACATCAAGCCGAACACCGCCATCAATGAAAGACTGGAATCGGTTGGGGCAGGCAGTCTGGAGCATGGAACAGATGCCTATACGCTGTTAAAAAGACCCAATGTCACCATTGCCTTGTTAGAGCCGTTTACCGGAATCAAACTCTCGCAGGATGCGGCTTACCAGATTGAAGTCGAATGCAAATATGAAGGGTACATTGCCAAAGCCAAACGAGATGTGGAACGCTTGGCCAAACTGGAAAACGTCCGGATTCCCAAAGAACTGGATTACCAGGCCATTTCCAACCTGGCTTTGGAAGCGCGCAGCAAACTCGACCAGATCCGTCCCGCTACATTAGGACAGGCCAGCCGGATTTCCGGCATCAATCCAAGCGATATTGCCGTCCTGTCCGCGTTGCTTGCAGGGCAGAAAAAAGAATGATATGTCAATCAAAATGACTGGAATAAAAACAGATCCAGTCAATCAATAATCTCATTTGATTTGGATCACGGGCTCAACTTGACAAATTTGTCAGATTGGGTCCGCTTTTTACATATTCTTAAAATTTCACAGTTGATTTTTTTGGAAATATACTCTTAGGCTTTTTTGTCTGCTATACTTTGAAAAGCGAGGAACGCCATGAAAAAACAAAGAAAACAAAAAGTGCCAGGAATCATCCGGGTTCCGCTTTTACTGGTGATGCTTCTAGCTTCCGGCTGGCTGGTGATGCTGGGAATCAGCGATATCCAAACCTACTGGACTTTGTCGAGCGAAGTCAAAGCCAATACGCAACTCTTAGAAGCCACCCGCGCCCAGCAGGAAAAACTGGAAGCTACCAAGAAGAACTTGACCAATCCTGACTATTTAGAGTTTGTGGCCAGGGGCAAATATCACGTTCTTCGCGAAGGAGAACAGGTTTTTGTCTTCCCATCCCTTTCAGAAGCCCAGAATGGTTCGCCGCAGTCGGATGCGGATCTGAGGGCACTGGAAAATCCCAGCGGAGTCGTTGGACTGCCCAATCAAGATTCAAGCAACCCCTAAAAGACAGTTCAGGTCTTCCATTTTTCAGACGGGTTTCCTGAACAGATTCAATTTACAAAGAAACGATAAGATTCCCTGCCTCCACAAGGCAGGGCTTTTTTTCAACCCGATCAGCCAGTTTTGGCCGGCTTGTTGATTTGGCACCATCCAGGATGGGAACTGAAATTGAACCGATGCTGAGCAAGTGTTTCCAAACTGATCATCCGCTATAAATACACAACGGCGCCATTTCGATGGCAAAGCTTCATAAAACCTTCCAAAACCGTGCATGAAAGCGTCGATTACGGACTGTTTGGTAATATCGTTTTGACATGTATGATGATCTCGTCAGCAGGACAGGGCACTGCCGCAGTCCTGCTTCAAGAAAGAAGGAAATTTATGTACCAGACAATAAACGCTCGCACCAACGAAAAACTGCTCATGGAGGCCATGAACCGCCGGATCTGTGATCGTCCCAATAAATATTGGGACTCTATAACTACCGCTGAAAACAGCGTCTACCAGACTGGAGATTTAATTGTCGATCGCTATGCGAAGACGATTTACAAGAAAGGCAAGTGCGTGGGCTTAACGGCAACCGAATATGAGATTGCTCTGTATCTGATTGACAATGTCACCCTGACCTGCCCGAAAGAGGCTGTCCGGAATATGCTTCAAATCCGCTTTCGCCGTAAAATCAGTGACAATACCCTCTCCAAGCATATCGGCCATCTGCGGTCTGCACTGGGCCAGGATGTCGACCAGGAATATATTCTCACCCGCCGCTCGATTGGCTATAAGTGGAATCTGCCGGTGACCAAACGTTATATCCACCGCCAGATGCTGGAAAGCTAAGCGCACGAATATAAAAAACTAAAAAACTCTGCCATGAAAACGGAGCAGCACTGTGTGGCGTTCTGGCAGGTGAGTCAATGACCCCACCCAAACTGCCTTGCAATTTGGATGGGGCTTGAAATAAGAAGCTTTCATGCATCTGTTTCAAGCCTGATTGACTAGCCTGAGTCTTAACTGACTCCGTGATTTGAGAATCAACCTTAAACAAGTTGAAATGGGCACTCCAGGATGTTCAGCTCTAGTCCTGGACTCTGCGGATTTGTATGAACCAGCACTGAGGTCAGGCGCAGTGTGCGGTCAACAAACCTCTTATAACATTGGCGAAGGCTGGTGCTTTAACTACCTTTTAGGACGCTTTATTATCCTAAAACGAATTATTACCTTAGAAGTACAATATGGTTTATGTATTCGATATGGACGGCAGACCTTTAATGCCTACCCAAAGGTATGGTAAAGTCCGCCACCTTTTAAAGGAAAGAAAAGCCAAAGTGGTAAAGAAAAATCCATTTACCATCCAGCTTTTATACGATTCAACTAGATATACACAACCCGTCACTCTTGGAGTAGATGCTGGTTCCAAACCTATTGGCTTGAGTGCTTCAAGTGAAGACAAAGAACTTCTTGCCTGGGATGTCCAGAACAGGACAGACATTACGGAGTTGATTTCTACAAGAAGAGAAGCACGCCATACAAGAAGAAACCGCAAGACAAGATATCGGGCACCAAGATTTAACAACCGTGTTCGCACCAAACACAAAGGCTGGCTTGCTCCCTCTGTTGAACACAAGATTGGCACTCATCTTCATTGCATTGAAGAAGTCCAAAAACTTTTGCCTGTAACCAGGATCGTAGTGGAGACAGCTTCCTTTGATACGCAGAAATTAAAAAATCCAGAGATTTCCGGAACTGGGTATCAAAATGGGGATCAAAAAGGATTCTGGAATGTTCGTGAATATGTTTTGTTTCGAGACAATCACGAATGCCAGCACTGCCATGGCAAAAAGAAAGATCCGATTCTGAATGTTCATCACATTGAAAGCCGGAAGACTGGCGGCAATTCGCCTTCCAACCTGATTACGCTTTGCGAAATGTGTCATAACGAATACCATGACAAGATCAAGTCAGGAAAGATCAAAGGTCCAGAAGACTTCAACCTGCCTAAACGTGCCAAACCGTATCGAGATGCAGCTTTCATGGTCATCATGCGCTGGACCCTGCTGGAACGATTAAAACAAGCCAACCCCAATATTGAAGTCATCAATACCTATGGCTACCTGACCAAGAACAAACGAATTGAACTGAACCTGGCGAAAGAGCATTACAATGACGCCTATTGTATTGCAGAAAATCTCAATGCCAAGCCATTAAAACAATGCCTGTATCTCAAGAAGATCAGAAGACATAACCGCCAGATTCATAAGTTCAATTTCATCAAAGGACATAAACGCAAGAAAAACCAGGCACCACATATGGTTGGCGGGTTCTGTCTTTTTGACAAGGTCAAATTCGAAGGACAGGAATGCTTGATTACTGGACGAAGAAAACGAGGTGCATTTACCTTAAAAACTTTTTGGGGACAAAAGATAAAAGATGGCGCTTCGATGAAAAAACTGATTCTTGGAGAAAGAGCCAGCGGATACATGAAAGAAACAGCAACTCGGCAATTCCTGGCCACCCAAACCGTATAACGGTTTGGGTGGGGTACCCTTGCCTAACATATGGAATGGATCAATTTTTGCTGCTGAAAGTTTGAAAAGCTCTTTACCGGAAACAACCCGTTTTTAGATTCCAATTTTCAAGTAAAAATGCCTTTTGATTTGTTGCTTTATGCAATCAATGGATAAGAACAATGCTCACCATTTATTTTTACTGATCAAAAGCGCTTACAATTGTATTTTATGATCATTCAACAATCACATAAAATGGATTAAAATGTTCAAAAACCAATAAGATTGCGGCTAAATTGATGAAGGTCATCAGGCTTGACCTTGCTAATTGGACAAGGGCATTCCTATAATTCTTTCCATTGGAGGAAACATATTCATGAAAAATATTTTCAGCGACGTTGAAACGTTCAAAGAGGCCCTGCGCACCGAAGTCTCGGCGCGCTATGGACGTGACTTTGAAGACGCCTATCCTGAAGAGCGCTATCTGGCTTTGACCACTCTGATCCGCAACCAGTTAGGCTATTCCTGGAAAGCAACGAAAAAAAGCGTAGCCGAACATCATACAAAGCAGCTTTACTATTTCTCAATGGAATTCTTAATGGGCCGATTAATGACCAATAATCTGATGAATATGGGCGTTTATGACGTCGTTAAGCAGGGGATGTCAGAACTTGGCATGGATTTGCATGATCTGGAAACACTCGAAGCCGATGCGGGTTTGGGCAATGGAGGATTGGGCCGACTAGCAGCCTGCTTCTTGGATTCTTTAGCTTCCCTGAACTTAGCGGGAAACGGCAACTGTATCCGTTACCGGTATGGCTTGTTCAAACAGGAAATTGTCAACGACGAGCAGGTTGAAAAACCAGACTGCTGGCTGCGGCTTGGCAATGTCTGGGAAGTCTGGAAACCGCAGCATGTGGTTCAGGTTAAATTTGGCGGCACCTTAGATGCCTATATGGATCAGTACGGCAAGTTCCATTCGACTTATCACCCAGATTTTGTTGTTAAGGCAGTTCCTTACGATATGCCGATTGTCGGTTATCACACCCTGACTACCAATACTCTTCGCTTATGGGATGCCCAGGTAGATGAAGAATCCGTTCAAGCTGGCGACCTCAATAATTATCTCAATGCAGTTTCTGCTCTGACGACAAACGTTTATCCTGACGACTCGACAACCGAAGGCAAGGAACTGCGCTTAAAACAAGAATACTTCTTTGTCTGCGCCGGGGTGGATCAGATTATCCGCAGTCATCTGCGCATTAATCCAAACCTGGATAACCTGGCTGATGAAGTTGCAATCCAGCTCAACGATACGCATCCGGTTCTGGTGATCCCTGAGCTGATGCGGGTCTTGATGGATGACTACAATTACGATTGGGATCATGCATGGAACATTGTGACCCATACTGTTGCGTATACCAACCATACCATCATGTCGGAAGCGCTGGAGCGCTGGCCGCAGGAGACAATGAAAAAACTGCTCCCTCGTATTTATATGATCATTGAAGAAATCGAACGCCGTTTCCGCTGGGAAGTAGACCGCGCCCATATGGGACATCGTTTCGGTGAAATGTCGATTTTAAAAGACAACCAGGTTCATATGGCCAATCTGGCCGTTGTGGGCAGCCACAGTGTCAACGGGGTTGCAAAAATCCACAGCGAAATTCTGGTTAACGATGTTTTGGCAGCCTTTGCCGCCCTCTATCCAGAGCGCTTCAACAATAAAACCAATGGCGTTACGCACCGCCGCTGGCTGGCCTATGCCAACCCGCAGCTGACGCATTTACTGGAAGAATATATTGGCAGCAGCTTTATTCGGCATCCAGGCGATTTAAGAAAACTGGAAAAATATGTCGATGATCCTGTCCTGCAGGAAAAATTCTTTGCGGTCAAACGTGAACGCAAACAGATTCTGGCTGACTATGTCAAAGAAACTCTGAATATCGATGTCAATGTTGATACGATCTTCGATGTGCAGTGCAAACGCCTGCATGCATATAAACGCCAGCTGCTCAATATCATGCACATCATGTATCTCTATCTGCGCATGAAGCAGGATCCAGGCTTCAGGATCCAGCCGACCACCTATTTCTTCTCTGCGAAAGCAGCGCCAAGCTATAAGTTAGCTAAAGAGATCATCAAGCTGATTGTCAAGGTTTCCAACCGCATCAACTCGGATCCGCAGATCAGCCAGTATATCAAGGTTGTCTTCATTCCCAACTACTCCGTTTCGATTGCTGAGCTGTTAACAACTGCTGCGGATGTTTCGGAACAGATTTCGACAGCCGGCAAAGAAGCTTCGGGTACAGGAAACATGAAGTTCATGATGAATGGTGCTTTGACACTGGGTACGCTGGATGGTGCCAATGTAGAAATCGTTGAACAAGTCGGCTATGAAAATGCCAAGATCTTTGGTCTGCAGGTCGACCAGATTGAAGCCATTAAACGCGAAAACAGCTACGATGTCTGGCGCATTTACAACTCCAACCCGAAACTGCGCATGGTCATCGATTCGCTGACCAACTGCACGTGGTCTGAAAATCCGAATGAATTCCAGATGATCTTCAATGATCTGATGCTGCACCGTGACGAGTTCTTTGTTCTGGCTGACTTTGATGCCTACCTGATGGCTCATAATGATGTCAATGCCTGGTATTCCAACAAACCAGCCTGGGCTAGAGCCATGCTGATGAATATTGCCCGTTCCGGCTTCTTCTCCTCGGATAAGACCATCCGCGAATACGCCAAGGAAATCTGGGGCTTGGACCAGGTGAAGTTCACAGCTGAGCAGTTCAAAGAATTTGAACTGAACGACGAAGACTTCAAATTTGCCTGCGAGTCTCTGGATGAAATTGCATAGCTAAACGGCTTTTAAGCTGTAGCTGCAAGTTTTTGGATGGCGTTCAACTGAACCGAAAATGAAAAGAGATCTTCTTTCTGGTCACAGATTGAAGGTCCCTTTTTTCTTTTCTGGCTGATTTTTTGTCGGCTTGACCTTTATGTTGTTAAAATGGCACTGAAAACGCATCTTTCAAGATGCAGGGAGGCTTATTTATGGCAGCTGATGTTTCGTCTACACCGCGCAAAGTTTTATTATTGGGAGCAACTGGTTCGATCGGGCGCCAGACGCTTGATGTCATTGCTCAGCATCCGCAGGATTTTATTTTGACCGGCATCAGTGCCGGCCATGACCAGAAAGGGTTGGAGCAAATTCTCAAAGCCTTTCCCAGCGTGAAATCTGTCGGATTATCCGCCCTCAATGAGGATACAGAGATTGAAGGCTTAAGATGGTATGGCGGCCAGGACCAGATGGCAAGGCTTGCCAAGGAAGCAGACTATGATCTGATGGTGAATGCAGTGGTCGGCTTTCGCGGACTGAAACCAACTTTAGCTGCCATTGAGCAAGGGAAAGATTTAGCTCTGGCCAATAAAGAATCCCTGGTCTGCGGAGGCGAACTGGTCTTGCAGGCTTTAAAAAATTCTCCCACCCATTTAACACCGATCGATTCGGAACATTCTGCCATTTTCCAATGCTTGCAGGGAAATGACGCCGAAGACGTGGCGAGATTGATCATTACGGCCTCCGGCGGCAGCCTGCGCGATCTTTCCCGGGATCAGTTAGCCGGTATTACCCCCGCCCAAGCCCTGAAACATCCCTCCTGGAACATGGGGGCCCGGATTACGATCGACTCTTCGACGATGGTCAACAAAGGCTTTGAAGTGATCGAAGCTCATTACCTGTTCAATCTTCCTTATGAAAAGATTGAGACGGTTCTGCATCCGCAATCCATCGTTCACTCCATGGTTGAGTACAAGGATCATGCAATCATCGCCCAGCTTGGCAGCGCCGATATGCGCCTGCCGATCCAGTATGCGCTCTATGCCCCCAGACGACCGGTTTTAAAAGAGGACAAACCGCTGGATATGACCAAGAGCCTGGATCTTAATTTTAAAGCGATGGATTTTGAGCGCTTTCCGATGCTGAAGACGGCAATCGAAACTGGAAAGCGTAAAGGCAATGCCGGCTGTATTTTCAATGCGGCTGACGAACAGGCCGTCGAGATGTTTTTAAAAGGCGAGATTGGCTATCTTCAAATTGAGGAAGCGATTCAAAAAGCTCTGGAAACGATCGACTATATTGCTGATCCTTCTTACGAAGATCTTGAAATGACCGATCACAAAACCCGCCAATGGGTTTGGGATGCTTTCCACCAGTAAGTCCGCTTTCATTTTGGATGAAACGTGCGAATTTGAAAATGAAACGTCACGAGACGAAATTCTTTATTCCCAACCCAAGTTCACACTATAATTGAATGATAAGGTTTGCAGACCAGATCTTGTCCTGGACTGCAAACACTGCCAAAAAAGGAGGGGCTGAATACCATGAGAAAAAAACACTTGTTTTCATTGGCCGCAATCACAGCGGCGCTTTGCGTGCCGATTTCGCCGGTTCTTGCGATCAGCCCGCTTGCGCCCGAACAGATTCCTGAGCACCTGTCTGCTGACCAATTCGTCAATCTGTTTGGCGGAACATTTGATGAGAGCAGCCAGAGCGGCTATGTCATCCGCCAGTTCGTGTGGTTTCGACAAGCCACTTTTGACAACGCGGCCTTAATCATTCAAGGAAAAGAAATTTTCGATACGCTCGACGAAGCAACCAGGCAAGCCATTTATGCCAAGTACCAGGCCCAGCAGATCGACTATGACGGACTTGTCCAGCAGGCCATGGATTTGCTCAGCCCAGTAGAGCCCGCGCCAGCTGTTGTGCAAGAGGACAGGCCGATTGTTCAAAATGTCCCGCAAGAACAGACTCCAGTCCAGGCACCTTCCAATCTGCCCGAGCCTTCGACGCCCGCAAACCAGCCGGATGCGCCTGTTGATCAACCTGCTGCTTCCGAACCGGTTGAACCTGAATCTCCAGCCTCACAAGCCAGTAATTCATCCGCTTCCTCGCAGCAAACTGTGCAGCCATCCGCTCCAGAAGACCAAAAAGAGCCGCAGGCTGTCCAGCCGGCTGATTCTGAAGGATTGCCTGCTGCCCAATCTTCTGCACCCGAGCAATCAGCAGATACACCAGCTGACGAATCGCATGGGATGGATCTGATCTATATTCAAACGCTCAAGCCCACTGAAAAAGAACAGACGGTTTTATCTGCTCTGTATGCTTTGCATACCAAGCCCGTTGCCGAAGACGAAGACGATCTGGCTGACATCCGGCCGGTCGATGAAGCCGATTCCCAACTGGCTTCGACCCAGCCGGTGAGCGAAAATGTCGTCGATCTTGTCAGGCCGCATCCAGTCAGCGAAGAAGAATCCAAGAATTCCTCCAATCCGGATACCCAGGCAAAAGAAAATGAATCCAATCCTGCAAATACCAACGACCAGGACGAGACTCAGCCAAAAGACGAACCTGTGCAAACGATCAATCCGGGCCTGCCGACGATCGTTAACCATCCCCAAAATGAGGCAGACCCCGACGTCATCTTTTTAGTGGAAGACCGTCCGGAAGGACTAAGCTTTGTGGATGACCTCACTCCCTTTGATGCGAATACCGAAAAACTCATTCAGGCCCTGGCTTCCAAAGCAGGATTTACAATCTTTGAAGCCCATCCTGTTACCTACACCTTTGAAAAAGATGGCTTAAAAGCCTCTTCGCAAGGACTTATTAAAGTTTCTGAAAACTGTAAGCCGGTTCTGTTTCAGATTCAGGCTGTTTCTGATCATGATGCCGATATTGTATTTTTGAGCGATACAAGCTGTGATATCGATGCCAGTGGTGTTTTGAATTTAAAAGCCACGGGTTCGATGCATCTCGATTTCGATCAGCCGGTTATCGACCCATCCGATCCAACAGAAGACGCCAAACCGGATGAAGCAGCAAATCCGGCAGCGGATTCAAGCCTTTCGGAAGATGAAAAAGCCAGGCTGGATGATCAGGCTGACAAGCAGGCAGAGGCGGGCATACCCGTGATCAATCCTGAATCCGATCCAGCCAAACAAAACCTGCAGACGGTTGTCCAAAACCAGCCAGAACCAGAAACCCAGGAAGAAACGGCTGTCATTGCCAAACTCAATCCTGCTGAAGACAAGCTTGTGCAAACGCTGGACAGCCCGGCTGTTCTGCCTGATTTTTCGGGCGAATCGACCAGCGCCAGCAAGGATGCTGCTGCCAATGACTTTATCAACAAGTATTGCCTGTACAATGGCAGTGTCATTCAAAGCGTTGACAGTTCCAACTATCAGATTCTGCTGGGTGGTGCTTCAGCCTGGAATGCTTTGAGCAATGTCTCGCGCACCACCGTCAACAGCTATCTCAACAATGCGGGCAGCACCAGATGGCAGCTGCTCTACCAGCAGGCCAACCGCGTCCGCCTGGGTCTGGCCGGTTCGCGCACTCCCAGCAGAACACCAGCCACGGGAGTGGAAACCAATATGCTTTGGTATTTTGCGCTTGCCGGCATTTCGGGCGAAGTCATGATTTATTGTGCCAATAAGGCTCGAAAATCCAAATCCAAAAAGTCCGCCTGAGTCTCAGACGGGCTTTTTCAAAAGGAATTGAACTTAGAATTTGCCAAAAATTTTCAATCCAGCATCCAGCGATCGCAAAGAGTATCGATGAGGTACTGATTAGAGGAGGGATCTTATGGCCAGCTACGCGAAAAGTGAACTGGAACGAGCCAAGCGGGTAAAGGAAGAGGAACTTTACCAGAAGGAAGGCTATAAAAAAGCCGTCTATCTCGGCCGCGATCTGACAGACTATACCAACCATCTGTTCGCGTTTTTAATTGACCTCAACATTTGCCTGACCCCGGTGTATTTATGGGGCGTGGAATTCATTTTGATTTTAAGCGGCGTGATTTCGCCCGCGTTTTTCGATTTGTTGTTTTATTTGATGTATGGTTTGCTGTTTATCACCAGCTGCATCATGCTTCCGCTCTATACCGCAGCGCATGGCGGTGTCTCCTGGGGCGGCCGCTATGTGGGATTGCGCCTGGTGCGCACAAACAAGCAGCCATCTTCGGCCATCCGCCTGGTTTTGCGCCAGCTGTTTGGTTTTGGCATTCCGATGATGCTTTTTGGCTACTTTTTCAACTTCTTTGGTGTTTTTGCCTGGTGGGGCCTGCAGGGCCTGGTGGTCTTGCTTTCCGTCCACCAGCAGACCATCTTTGACTGGATCTTTGGGCTGGTCAGCGTCTATACGCCCCGCTATGAGATGAAAGTGGTCAAAGAACCAGAAGCCAGCCGCCAACCTGAGCCGGCAAACCAGCCAGTGCTGCCCCAACCGGATGCCGCTGCGGTACAGGTGCTTTCCTCGGCTGCCCAAAAGCCGACAATCGCCAGCCAGCCGGCTGGCGGGGAGAAGCAGTCCGCTGCACCGGTTGAGAAAACCAAGGGCATCCGCAAGGGACGCAAAGAGAAAAAAGCCCCCAAAGCCAAATCGGAAGCACAAGCACCCATTCAAGAACAGGTGGTTGAAGAAATTAAAGAAGAGCAGCCGATCTCCAAGATTGACCTGCATATCCGGTCGAACTTCTCCGATGATTCGGATGCCGAAGTGGAAGAAATCTTCCAGCAGGCACAAGCCAACCGCATGGAAGTCATCTCGATTACTGACCATAACAATGCAAGAGCCAATGCCGTAGCCATGCATTTTGCCAAACTGTATGACATCAAATACATTCCGGGCGTTGAAATCGACTGCCAGCTGTTTGGCGAGCGGGTCCGGATTCTTGGCTATTACATCAACTGGAACGATCCTTTCTTTGACGGCGTGGAGCGTTTATCCCTCAAGCGCGAAAAAGATGTCTCCCAGGCCAGAATCAGCGCTCTGGAAAAGGCAGCTGGCTTGAAGATCGACACCGATTCGCTGCTAGCCAATTCGCGTTTCAAGATTTTAAAGCCCAAAGAGCTCACCGATCTTGTCTTTGAAACCGAGCAGGCAAGAAAGCTGCCTGCTCTTGCTGACTATCTCAACCAATATCCAACAGAGAAAGAAGCAAGAGAGCAATTTCGCAAAGACTACTTCGGCCCAGGCGGCAAATGCGAGGTGCGCACCGAATATCCGGGAGCTTTAAAAGTCATTGATGCCATTCACAAAGCCGGCGGCATGGCGATTCTGTCAGGCTGGCGGATTGATGAAATCGAAAACGACCAGGTCATCAATGCGCTGCTCGATGGTGGAATTGATGGGTTCGAGGTTTTTGCCCCCAACAATTCGGACCAAGTTAAAGCCTTCTTGCTGGCTCTGGTCAATGATGAAAAGCTGTTTATCACTGCGGGATCCGATTATCATGGAACCACTAAGCCCGACCGCAAGCTTGGTGTGACCACTGCCACGCCAAAAGGCGAACAGTTTGTCTCCATTTTTACCAAAGCAATCCGCCAGTCTTGATCGCATGAAGACAGACCGTGAACTACCCCACCCAAACGGACATAAAATCCGGTATTTATTGCAGCAACGAACTTTAAAACTGGTCCATTTGGATGGGTGGACGAGCTGGCCTCTTATTACGATAAGCCAATATTCTGGAGCCCATCGTATTTCATTTGCACTGTAAGCGACTGTAATGCAGCGGCAGTCAAAAGATATATTCAAGACCAGGATATTCAATAATCTCGCATGATTCTTTTAGAGCCGAAAGGATTATGCGAGTTTTCTTTTTAAAACGCCCCTGTTTATCCAACTGCTAAAAGCCGTCAAAAACAGGCGGCTTTTTTTGCGGATTGTTAAAGCTTTTCCTGCAATGCAATGTTTGGAAAGAAATTATGATAAACTTTCAGGAGATTCACAATTTGAGAATTCAGGGCGCCCAAGGCGCGCCTTTTTTCGACGTCTTTTTGAAGTCTGTAAAGAATTCGGCTTCTGCAGTTTGGCAGAAAACCAAACCTGGATCTGCAGAATTTGAAACTCTGCAGCCAGACAGGTTCTGGTAAAAGCAGACAGTGGCTTTTATTTACGGCCCTCCTTACAGTCTGAATCTGCATTTTCTTTTTGAGCGATGGAAGAAGCTGAATGAATTCAATCATGAATCGCAAACCAATAATGAATTAGAAACGAGAGGTGGTCCGCATGGATCAAAAGAAAGAACCTTATTTTTTAACAACGGCGATCGCCTACACATCCGGCCGTCCGCATATTGGAAATACGTATGAAATTATCCTGAGTGATGCCATTGCCCGTTTTAAGCGCGCGCAGGGCTATGATGTCTTTTTCCAGACCGGAACTGATGAACACGGCCAGAAAATTGAAGAAAAAGCTGCTGCTGCCGGTATCAGTCCGCAGGCTTTTGTGGATGAGATTTCGGACCAGATTAAAGCCAACTGGGATTTGATGAACACCAGCTATGATTACTTCATCCGGACTACGGATGAACCGCATGTCAAAACGGTGCAGAAGATCTTTAAAAAGCTCTATGAGCAGGGCGATATTTATAAAGGCGAATATGAAGGCTGGTATTGCACCCCCTGTGAATCGTTCTGGACCGAGTCCCAGCTGGTGGATGGCAACTGTCCCGACTGTGGCCGTCCGGTGCATAAAGCCAAAGAAGAAGCATATTTCTTCAATATGCAGAAATATGCCGACCGCCTGATGGACTATATCGAGAGTCATCCGGACTTTATCCAGCCGGAAAGCCGCAAAAACGAAATGATCAACAACTTCCTTAAACCGGGGCTGCAGGATCTATGCGTGTCCAGAACATCTTTTTCCTGGGGAATTCCTGTTGATTTTGATGACCGCCACGTTGTCTATGTCTGGCTGGATGCATTGACAAACTATATTACCTCTTTGGGCTATGATCCAGATCTGCCTTTGGACCAGCAGCCAGATGCCTTCCAGAAATTCTGGCCGGCTACCCATATTATTGGAAAGGATATTCTGCGTTTCCATACCATCTACTGGCCGATTTTCTTGATGGCTCTGGGTCTTCCTCTGCCTAAAAAAGTCTTTGGTCATCCATGGATGCTTATTGGGGATGGCAAGATGTCCAAATCCAAAGGCAACGTGATTTACGCGGAAGAGCTTGTGGATGAATTTGGCGTGGACGCCGTCCGCTACTATTGCCTGCACGAAATGCCGTTTGCCCAGGATGGAACCATCACCTGGGACCTGGTGATCGAACGCATCAACTCCGACCTGGCGAACGTTCTTGGCAACCTGCTTTCCAGAACGGTTGCCATGTCCAATAAGTACTTTGATGGCCTGATCGAAAATCCAGGTGTTGAAGAAGAAGTGGACCAGGATCTTAAAGCGGTTGCCCAGGCAGCCGTGGCCAACACGGAAGCCAAGATGGAAGCCTTCCAGGTTGGAGTCGCTTTGGATGAAATCTTTACCTTGCTGCGCCGCTCCAATAAATATATTGATGAAACGGAACCTTGGAAACTGGCCAAAGATCCCGAAAAAGCCGATCGCCTGAAAACTGTTTTATATAATTTATTGGAAAGCCTGCGCATCAGCGGTGTGCTGTTAGAAAGCTTCATGCCTGAAACCTCTCAAAAGATGCTTGATGCGCTCCATACACAAAAGCGCACGCTGGATACGGTTCGTGAATTTGGACAACTCGAAACCGGCGGCCATATAGCTAAGAGTATCGAGCCATTATTCAAGCGCATTGATCCAAAAGAATTTGCCAAAGACGCCCAAGTCAATGAACAAGCTGACCAGAAAGCCGCCAAGGCGAAGAAAAAATCTGAAAAGAAAAAGAAAAAAGAAGCGCCGGCACCAATCGAAATTGATGATTTTGCCAAAGTTGTCCTGCAGGCCGGCAAAGTGATGGATGCCAAAGCGCATCCTGATGCCGACAAGCTTTTAATTGAAACCGTTGATCTGGGCGAAGAAAGCCCGCGCCAGATTGTTTCCGGCATTGCCAAAGCCTACAAACCTGAAGATCTGATCGGCAAAATGGTCATTGTCGTCTCCAACCTGAAACCCGCAGCCCTTCGCGGAGTGGAAAGCCAGGGAATGCTGCTTTGCACCACCGGCAAAGAAGGCCCAAGAGTTGTATTCCTGGATGAAGCTACGATTCCCGGCACCATTATTCGATGAACCCCAGACAGAAAGTTATTTTCACCCAGCTGCAGATCGCATCCGTCGGGGTGCTGTTGCTGGTATTTGGGTTTTTATGGTCAGAAACCTGGCTGATTGTCTTTGGTGTGGCCGTAATGGTCTATGGAACGATTCGGGCCTGGCTGTTTTCACGGGTTGTCTCGAAGGAAGATGAAAACGAGGAACCGATGGATCTGTCCCTTGACTGGGATGAGGAAAAAGACGATGACGGCGAATATGCGATGGATGAATGGGAAGAATTCTTAACCCGCCGCTTTGGTGCTCAATCCTTTGCAAGCACCAGGTTTTTGGAGAATGAGCTGGCCAAAATGGATGCCCAAAAAAAGGCGGGGTCTTCGGGATGGCATACGGCTGCAAAGCCTCAACCACAAGCAGAGAATGCGATTGACCAGGATAGAGTGGCAGATGCAGACAGGATTGGTCCTGCAGCAGATACAGACAACCTGGCTGAATCCTTTTTAGCCAATCAAAACGGAAATCAAGCAGGCATCGCCCCTGAACAATCACTCCAGAGTGGTGATTCAAAACAACAAAACCAATAAAAACACGGTCAGTTCTTTATATTGAGAACTGGCCGTTTTTAATGCCTGCTGATTTTTAAATGAAGGAAATTGCCCACAATTTGAATCGAGCAGCTGGAAGGCTGGAAAGAAATCCGAGATTATATCCAATCTCATTTTCATAAAGCGCTTACATCGAAGCCTGATATGGAAACTACACATGGTAACGATTTCATAAGAACTAACAGACGGATATGTCAAATGGTAAAGGTGAAAAAGGAATGGATAACTTTACACTCTGCCAGTAAAATTCGTGAATCTTTACTCAAACTACTCTTATCATTCCAAATAAATGAAGGATGAAAACGGTTAATATTACTAAAAAATTATGGTTAAACAATGTTAATTATGTCAATAAATTTACTAAAAAGTCTATGAAAACGTTATCAAAATTCATTGTAATCAACAATTCGCTATGTTATCATTCGATTGTAATGAAAAACGCAACCGCGTGCTCTCTAGAGAGAAGGGAGTATAGAAAGGATACCTACGTATCATGGAACTTAACAAACTTTACAAAACAATGATGGCCGGCGCAATGGCTCTGTCCCTTGCTGCCTGCTCGGGTGATTCCGGCTCCTCCACCGCATCCACCTCCGGTTCTGCAGCCGGCGGTGACACTTCAGGGGAAGGGGAAGTTTCTGTCTTCTACTACACATTCGGCGATGACTACATTTCCACGGTTCGTGCAGCTTTAGACAAAGATCTGGCTGACGCAGGCATCACTTATAACGATTACGATGGCGGCAACAACCAGACAACCCAGACTGAACAGGTGCAGACTGCAATCTCTAAAGGATCCAAGTGCCTGGTTGTCAACCTCGTTGACACGGCCAGCCAGGATGCTGCCAAGAACATTATCGAAATGGCTGAAGGCGCAGGCATCCCCGTTATCTTCTTCAACCGTTCGGTAGACGAAGAAGTGATTACTGCCTATGACAAAGCTGCCTTCGTAGGCACCGACTACGAAATGGCCGGCAAAATGCAGGGTGACATGATTGGCGATTATCTCAATGCTAACTATGACACCGTGGATATCAATGGCGATGGTGCGATCTCCTATATCATGCTCAAAGGCCAGGAAGGCAATGCTGAAGCTGACGCCCGTACGAAATATGGCGTCGAAAATGCTAATGCAAAATTAACCGGTGAAGGCCGCGAAGAGCTGGTTTACTACAAAGCTGATGCTCCAACCTTATACGAACTGGATAAAGACGGCGCCTGGTCTTCCGCACAGGGAACTGACATCGTTCAAAACGCTCTGTCCCAGTATAACGAAGATAACGGCGACATGATCGAGCTGGTCATTGCCAATAACGATGGTATGGCCCTGGGTGCTCTGTCTGCACTGCAGAATGCCGGCTATAACAATGGCGAGGGCAAAACCATCCCAATTTTCGGTGTTGATGCACTGGAAGATGCCAAGACGGCCATCGACGAAGGCAAAATGACCGGTACCGTCAAACAGGATGGCGAAGGCATGGCAAAGGCGATCTGCCAGATGGTCGAAAACATGCTCAGCGATAAAGATAAATTCGACGGCCTGGATGCAGATAACGTCATCGGCACATGGCGTATTAACATTCCATATTCCGAATACAAAGCTGACTAAAGCCAGTTTGTTTCAAACCACTTGTAATTTAATCTGATCAGCCACGGGCAACCGTGGCTGATTTCAGATCATGGCGATCCAAAACGCAAGGGGATCGTCCTGATCTGAATCTCAATCAGATTGAAAAGCTCTAAATAAGATTCAAAAATAGAAAGGAAATTTCATGAATCAGGAAACACAAACGACAGGCGGTTCCAATTTAGGAGCAGCTGTCGGCATGAAAAATACGACCGTTCATGATGAGATCTGGCAGAAAGCCCATCCTGTCATTCTGGAAATGAAAGAGATCAACAAGGCCTTTCCAGGCGTCAAAGCATTGGATGGCGTCTCGCTCAACGTGCGCGCCGGCTCTGTTCATGCCTTGATGGGTGAAAATGGAGCGGGGAAATCCACATTGATGAAGTGCCTGTTCGGTGTCTACAACAAAGATACGGGAACCATTGTCTTTGATGGCAAGGAAGTAAACTTCTCCAATTCCAAAGAGGCCCTTGAAAACGGAGTGGCAATGGTGCACCAGGAACTCAACCAGGCCTTGAAACGAAATGTCATGGATAACATCTGGTTAGGCCGCTATCCAACAAGGTTTGGAATGGTGTCCGAAGCCAAAATGTTAAAAGATACCAAGGCGGTCTTTGACAACCTTGAAATTGATGTCAACCCCAAGACGATTATGTCGACCATGCCCGTTGCCCAGCGTCAGATGGTTGAAATCGCTAAAGCGGTCAGCTTCAATTCAAAAGTCATCGTCTTTGATGAACCAACGTCTTCCTTAACGGAAGAAGAAGTGGAACATTTGTTCAAAATTATCAACATGCTGCGCGACCGCGGGGTAGCAATTATCTATATTTCCCATAAGATGGACGAAATTCTGCGCATCTCGGATGAAATCACCGTCATGCGTGATGGGCAGTGGGTTGCAACGGAATTCGTTGAAAACATGGATATGAACAAGATCATCAAGCTGATGGTTGGACGTGAACTGACCAACCGGTTCCCGCCTAAAACCAATCAAGTCGAAGATGAAATTTCGCTTGAAGTGGAACATTTGAGCGGAATGTATTCCAAATTGCATGATGTCTCCTTCAAAGCCCATAAAGGCGAAATCATCGGTGTTGCCGGACTCGATGGTGCAGGCCGTACGGAACTGCTTGAAACCATCTTCGGGGTGGCAACCCGGAAAGAAGGAACTCTCAAACTTCATGGCCACGAAATCCAGAACAAGACGCCGCGCCATGCGGTGAAAAACGGCTTTGCCTTGCTGACGGAAGAGCGCCGGGCAACCGGGATCTTTGGCATTCTGGATATCAATGCCAATACGACCATTTCCAACCTGCCAAAGTATGTGAAATATGGTCTTCTTTCCGACAAGAAAATGAAGGAAGATACCGACTGGTCCATTCAGGCCATGCGCATCAAAACGCCAAGCCAGACGACCAAGATCTCCACTTTGTCAGGCGGAAACCAGCAGAAAGTAATTCTGGGACGCTGGTTATTAACCACGCCGGAAATCCTGCTGCTCGACGAGCCGACCCGCGGAATTGATGTAGGCGCCAAGTACGAAATTTATGAGCTCATCAGCAACCTCGCCTCCCAGGGCAAGACGGTTTTGATG
The DNA here is from genome assembly GCA_015233825.1 of Erysipelotrichaceae bacterium RD49. Lineage (GTDB taxonomy): Bacteria > Bacillota_I > Bacilli_A > Erysipelotrichales > Erysipelotrichaceae > Allobaculum. The sequence goes on along the minus strand of JADGIS010000011.1, from coordinate 3,101 downwards.
GTCTCCTCCGAAATGCCGGAACTGCTTGGGGTATGCAACCGCATCTTAGTCATGTCCGGTGGACGCCTGGCCGGTGAAGTCGATGCCGACAATACGGACCAGGAAGAAATTATGACCCTGGCCGCTAAATACGTATAAGAGAAGAGAGGAATTCATCATGTCAGAAACGAAGACCAAGAAGAATCGGATCCAGCTCTGGTTTGATGCGTACAACGCGATGAATGAGGCAGATAAAAAGCGGGCGATTGCCTCGCTGCTGCTCAACAACGCAATGTATATCATCATCCTGATTGCTGTGATCTTCATCGGCATTAAGGAGCCCAAATATTTTTCGGTTAACTCCTTTGTCAATATCATCAACTTAACCGCATCCAAGCTGCCGATTGCCCTTGGAATTGCAGGCTGTATCGTTTTGACCGGTACCGACATTTCGGCCGGCCGAATGGTTGGTCTGGCGGCTGTGATCATCGCCTCCATGTCCATTACCAATAACCGGATTTTCCCCGGCCTGGAACCATTGCCCATTATTGTTCCATTGCTGGCTGCCATGGCTGCCTGCGCGTGCATTGGGTTTGTCAATGGCTTTTCAGTAGCAAAATTCAAGCTCCATCCTTTTATTGTCACCCTGGCCACCCAGCTGATTACCTATGGGATCATCCTGATCTACTTGAAGCTTGGTACCAACAATGGCCAGACCCTGTCCGGATTTGACCAGACATACCGCGATATCGTCAATGGGACTTTGATTTCCTTTGGTCCATCCGCCAAGATTCCGATGTATGTTTTGTATGTCATCGTTCTGGTTGTGGTGATGTGGGTCATCTGGAATAAAACAACATTTGGCAAGAATATGTTTGCGGTTGGTTCCAACGAAGAAGCAGCAACTGTATCCGGTGTTAACGTATCCCGCACCATCATCGCTGTATTCGTTTTAGCCGCTGTGATGTATGCTTTAACAGGATTTATCGATGGCGCGCGTATTGCATCGGTTAATGCCAATACGGGTTTGAACTACGAATGTGACGCGATTGCTGCCTGCGTTATCGGTGGCGTATCCTTCGTCGGTGGTACTGGACGTATTTCGGGTATCGTAATCGGTGTTCTGCTTTTACAGATCATCTTTACTGGCTTGAACTATATTGCAGTTGACCAGAACTACTTGTATATCATCAAAGGAATCATCATCCTGGTTGCCTGCGCGATCGATATGCGAAAGTATCTCACCAAGAAATAGTCAATTTGATCCTTCACAGCCTGAGCGATTATGCTTCAGGCTGTTTTTCATGAAGTCTTGCTGCACACAATCTGGCTTGCAAGTTTCAAGGATCGAACCAACAACCGTATTTCAATGATTCTGCATCTAAAGAAGAGCAGGATAAAAGGGCGGGATAAAATATAGAGGAGAGGAAATTTCATGCCAGAACAAAATTCAAGTTCATCAAAAACCAAACCGGGCCAACTACCGCAAAATGATGGCGGTCTGTATAAGCATCTTAACATCTCTGTCAAAATGATTTCGACGATTATCATCGTAGGCCTGATCGCTTTGGCGGCATTGGTTGTATTGGGAAGCCAGTCCGAAGGTATTCCCGTTCGCTACGATTCCCGGGGTGGCTCCGATGTTGAAATCCAGCACTATGAGTTTTTAGAACCCTTGACCAAGCCTGAAGATCCGACTCGTGAAGGCTATCATTTTGAGGGATGGGCTTATGATGAAGCCTGCTTGGCGCCCGTTGAATTTGGGGGGCAGGTCGAACAGGAATTGGAATTCTATGCCTGCTGGCAAGAAAAATAGCTGCGCCCCATACTCTAAAATAGGTTTTGAAAAGAAAGTCCAAAAAAAACAGAAAATAGTTCCAAACAGCCAAAGGCGGTAGATGAGCAAGAGTCATCTGCCGCTTTTGGCTGTTTGGCTGGATTAAAATCCAATCTTCAATTTAGTTGGCATCCGGACGCAGCGGACCATAGAAGTAGCTGCTGGTCCCCCCCCCCCCCGCCATCAATCAGGAAGGTGGAGCCGGTAATGAAAGCTCCTTTTTCACTCATCATCAGCTCGGCAACATTGGCCACTTCATCGGCTACGCCAGGCCGGCCGGCTGGGCATTTGGCAAACATGTTTTTGCAGAAATCCCCGCGGGGTCCGTTGAATTCATCAATGGCTAATGGTGTGACGATAATGCCCGGGCAATGGCATTGATGCGGGCATTACACTGGCCCCATTTTACGGCTTGAACCATGACGCGCTTTTCATTGCAGCGTTTAGCCAGCAGGTAGGCATGAAGACTGTCTTTGACTTCTCCCTCTTGCAGGAAGTCGAGATCAAGCAGTTTTTCAGGATCGGTCATGGCCAAAGTAAAATCCTGTTCAAGTGTTAAAGCGGGCATTCGCCAGCCAGATTGAGAGGTAATGGTCCACCGGTTCCACCGGGTGCAATGACCTTGCCGACTTCTTCCAATAAAACTGCTGTTCCATATAAATCGACTTTTAAAACCACTGAAATCGCAGCCTGGCTTGGGGAAACGCCCGCAGCGTTGACAAGATTTGTGATTGGTCCATATGTCTGGCCGATTTTGATCATCTCCTGAATGGATTGGCGATCAGAAAGATCTGTGACAACTGGAAGAGCATCGTAGCGGTAAAATCTAAAGCTTCCAGCTGACTGAAAACAGGCATTGGGTAGGTTCCCCACCAGCAAGATCCACAAACAAAGATATTGTCATACTTCAAAATATCGTGAAGCCTATGTTTTAAAGCGGGTCTGGAATGGGATCGGATTTCGTCCTGGGCTTCCTTTGTACAAGTTTTGTAGTCAGTTGAATAGGGTTTGACTGTTTCGATTTCAAAAAGGTCGTCGCCAATAATCTGCTGGAGATATTCGGCACAGATTTCGGTATTTCCCTTGGGTGAACTACTCGGTCATTGAATGGCCGAGCATCTAAAGAAAAGCAGAAACTCGTACCATGAAAACCGCTATAACCGCTATATTGGAAAGACAAACCGTTTAATCCGATATGGAAATCAACAGTATTGTTCTCCTCTATACAGTCCGAACAGAGACATGCCCTGTTAAGACAGTGGTAGTTCATATGGCTGTACATAAG
>JADGIS010000119.1 GCA_015233825.1 Erysipelotrichaceae bacterium RD49 | reverse complement strand
TGGTTGCCAGGATTTAAAACCAGCGTGGTCTGAACGTGATGACGGTTCAGCCAGGTTTCGATAAACTCAGTGGTCCTTTGCACCGGGGCTAAAAATGGGTTGGTGGAGTCATACTCATCACGGCTCGAAGAGAAGTAGACAGACTTTGGCAGTTTCAAAGGCAGATGGTGCATAAACCAGGTTTCGAAGCCCGGATACCAAAGCGACCCGGAAGCTGATGCCACGCGGTCAAAGAGTTCCGTTTGGCACATCGCATAGATGGCAAAAAGGCCGCCCAGCGAATACCCGGCAATCCCGCGCCATGAAAGTGGCGGCAGCAGGCTTTCGGCATGCGGGATGATCTCTTCGACCAAGGTTTTCAAATACTCTGGTGCTCCGCCGGTACAGGCGACATAAGGCGGAAAGCCTTGCGGGGTGTCCCAGGGTGCTAGAATATGCGACCAGAGATCGCCAGGAACCGTAATGGTCACTAAGTTGAATTTTGGATACTTCCCAGCTAAAAAAGGCAGAACCTGGCGGCCGTAGCCATCCATGTCATGCATGTAGATCACCGGCGTATCCGGGGTTTTGCAAGAAAAGATGCACACTCTGAGCGAACCTTGTTCAAAAGTGTAATTGGGGACGATTTTAGCCATAAAACGTAACATTTCTCCTTATCGATCAACAGAAAGTGATGAAACATCATCACTTTCCTGTCCTTAGCCAGATCTGCCTGCAGCAGACAGTTTCTGTCTCCATTCTAAAGGCCCTTTGGATTTCAAAACCGGAATTTGCTTATCCAGACTGAATTCAATCTTTTTAGATTGGTTAATCTATCTATTTAGATAAGGTTTTTGATTTTCAATCTGTATCCCCGCCTTGGATTTTTCTGCTGGCCAGAGTCCGTAGCGTTTTTCGGGCATTCTTTGATTGATTTTAAAAAAACGGGCATGGAACGAGCGCCCCCTCTATCCAAAGCCCGCAAACAAAAATAGAATGGGTGCATACGCATTTGAGAAAGGATGGATTTAAATTGATAAAAAAGAAATCTGGCAATAAGCCAGATCTGGGCACTGCACCGATTGGCAGGCTTTTGTTTTCGTTAGCCATTCCCTGCATTACGGCTCAGATTATTAATGTTTTATACAACATCGTTGACCGCATGTATATCGGCCATATTCCAGAAGTCGGCAACGCAGCCTTGACAGGTGTCGGAGTCACGATGCCTTTGATCACGGCCATCTCCGCTTTTGCCGCCCTGGTCTGCATGGGGGCCGCCCCCAGATCCGCAATTTTTTTAGGCCGCAACGACAAAGAAACTTCGGAGAAAATTCTTTCGGGATCGTTCAGCCTGCTGGTGGTGATCGCCATTCTTTTAACGGCTATTGTTGAAATCTTTGGCCAGGACCTGCTCCTTGGCTTTGGAGCCAGTGCGTCCACGCTGCCCTATGCTTGGAGCTATATCCAGATTTATGCGATGGGAACCATCTTTGTCCAGATCGCATTGGGACTGAATGCCTTTATCAATGCCCAGGGGTATTCCACCTGGGGCATGGCCACTGTCTGCATCGGCGCCATCTTAAATATCGTGCTGGACCCGGTCTTCATCTTTGTCTTTGGCATGGGAGTTCGCGGAGCGGCGCTGGCAACGATTCTCTCGCAAGGGGTATCAGCGCTGTTTGTGCTTTGGTTTCTCTGTTCCAAGTTCTCCTATCTGCATATTCAGAAGAAATACTTAAAGCTCGATTTCCGGATCTTAGGTCCATGCCTGGCTTTAGGTCTTTCCCCCTTTATCATGCAGATTACCGAAAGCTTATTGACCATCAGCTTCAATACCTCCCTGGGCCGCTATGGCGGGGATCTGGCGGTTGGGGCGATGACGATCCTGGCTTCCGTCATGCAGTTTGCGGTGCTGCCCCTCCAAGGTCTTTGCCAGGGCGGCCAGCCGATTTTGTCCTTTAACTTTGGAGCCGGCAACAAAGAGCGCGTCATGAAGACCTTCAAACTGCTCTTGATTTGCTGCGTCAGCTATTCGATGCTGATGTGCTTATTCTGCGAGCTGTTCCCCCAGGTAATGGCAAGCATCTTTACCCCTAACCAGGAGCTGATTGACTACACATCGTGGGCTCTTCGCATCTATATTGCCGGTGTTGGCATTTTTGGCTTGCAGATTGCCTGCCAGCAGACCTTTGTTTCGCTTGGCAACGCGAAGACTTCCCTGTTCTTAGCGGTTTTTCGAAAGATCATTCTGCTGATTCCACTGATCTACATTCTGCCGCTGATTCTGCCCGACAAAGTGGTTGCGGTCTTCTTAGCCGAACCGATCTCGGATATTGTCGCCGCGCTAACGACAACCTTTATGTTCTACCGCTATTCCAAGACCAAGCTCCCTGCTTTAATTGAGGCCAACAAATCAACCGCCCAAGCGGCTGAGGCTGCCCAAAAAGCCGATGAGAGGCATCAAGAGGAACTTTCGCAAGCCAATGCGCATGCCTAAAACTTTTTCAACCAATCCAAGTTAACGTCAAAACAGGCCAGGCTGAATCTCCTCAGCCGGCCTGTTTTTTGCAGTTTATGAATCCTGTTTTCTTAATCAACTTTTCGGCACTGCTTCAAAAAATCTAACAGCTCCTCTGCACCCATGACTTTACGGCGGTTTGCGGTGTAAAAAGCAAAGAGAACCGTATTGGTCGGTGCACAGCAGTTCATGTCTTCAAGCAGCTCAAAATGGCCCACAGTTCCTTTAAAACTGGTTTCTTCGCCAAAGTACTCATATTGATATCCAGCTGCTCGTTCGACAAACTGGATTGCTTGTTGTTCTTTCATCCCTGACCTCACTTGACAAAACGCTCGGCCGGCATGGAATCAAGCCGGTCCACGTCGAAATTCCATCCTTATTTTGGCGCATGGAGGGACCAGATCCGTTTTCAAATGCATAAAAAAAACGGCATCCCAATCGGAATACCGGTAACTTGCAAATGGCAGGGGTAGCAGGAGTTGAACCCACATCAACGGTTTTGGAGACCGTTGTTCTACCATTGAACTATACCCCTAAGCGCTCGTTTACTATACCAGAGACGTTTCCAATTTGCAACCCAAACCTTTTAAAAGTTTTGGCTGCCGATTGGGTATGGATCCTCTGGCCTTGCGACTCGAACAGCATAACAGAATCCCATCAAAAAGGCCAGAATTATCTCATTTCTCTTTTTTCAGGCCGGATTTGTTAGAATGGACGCAGTATACCTGCTTGCAGGTGGCTTTGGAGGTTTTACTCATGGAAATTGCCAGAAGAATGGATTTTATGGAAAACTCGGTCTTTGCCAGTCTTCGCAAAGAAAAAGCTGAGTTTGAACGGAACACAGGAACCCGTGTGCTTGATTTTACGCTCGGTTCGCCGGATATTCCGCCCGCGCCGGCCGTAATTCAAACAATGTGTATTGAAGCCCGGCATCCGGGCAACTACCGCTATGCGATCAATCCCGTCCCCGAACTGATTCAGGCGATTCAAAAGTGGTATCAGACCCGTTATCATGTCCGTTTGGAAGAGGATGAAATCTGCCTGCTGCAAGGATCCCAGGAAGCTTTGATTAACCTGCCGCTTCTTTACTGCAACCCCGGAGATGGCATTCTGATTCAGGATCCTTACTACCCTGCTTATGTCGATGCCCCTCATATCGCCCAGGCGGATATTCTTTTCATGCCGCTTAAAGAGGAAAATGACTTTTTAATTGACTTTGATGCGATTGACGAAGAGTCCCGGCGTAAGGCGAAAATGATGATTGTCTGCTATCCGAATAACCCAACCGGCGCCGTCGCTCCGGATTGGTTTATTGAAAAACTGATTCGTTTTGCGCATGACAACGATATTTTGGTGGTTTATGACAACGCATATTCTGATCTGGTCTTTGATGGCCAACCGGGAAAGAGTTTTTTATCCTTCCCTGGTGCCAGCGAAGTCGGCATTGAACTCAATTCCTTTTCGAAGTCCTACGGAATGGCCGGCGCAAGAATCGGGATTCTTTGCGGCAATAAAGAAGTAGTGGCCCAATATAAGAAACTGAAGTCCAATCTCGATTACGGCATCTTCATTCCTGTTCAATACGCTGCGATTACTGCGCTTAAAATCGGCAAAGATATCGTCGCCAAAACGCGGGAAACCTATATCGGGCGCCGAACCTTGATGGAACAGTCCTTCACAGCTGCCGGCTGGCCGATTCATCTGCCCGCTGGAACGATGTTTGTCTGGGCCAGGATTCCTGACCAGTACGAAAACTCCTATGAGTTTGCGAAAGCTTTGCTCAATGATACCGGTATTCTGGTCACGCCAGGCAGCGCTTTGGGTCATGAAGGGGACCGGTATGTGCGGCTGGCCTTGGTGGTCAACAGCTATACGATCCGCCAGGCGGCCAAGCGGATGAAAGAAACCGAATTCTTCCTGTCCAGTACAGATTAAATTCCCTCCTTATTCTGGGTCTTGCCTTCAAGCAGGCTCAAAGCCATCAGACACGTCAATGACCCCACCCAAATCACTACGTGATTCTGGATGGGGTATCCTTGCCTAACATGATGAAAAGCGGATGATTTCCAGCCTGCCGGAAATCATCCGCTTTTTCTCTGTTTTTAAAATTCAATGGAAGGAATTCCCCCAGGCCATCCATCTACCCTCAAAAAGATCCTTACTTCTCTTCTTTTTGAAGCAGGTCGCGGATTTCGGTGAGCAGAACAATCTGTGGATCTGGTTTTTCTTCTTCGACTTTTTCTTCTTCGGCCTTCTTGATGCCAGCAAGTTTTTCCGCTCTGGATCGAGCAGCGTTCATTGCTTTGACCATGCTGAAGACAACAAAAGCGATAATTAAGAAATTGATTACAGCCTGCAGGAAGGCTCCATACTTCAGCTCGGCGGTACCAAATGTAAATGAAAGATTAGCAATATTGACGCCAGCGCAAAGGAAGCCCACCAACGGCATAATCAAATCATTGACCAGGGACGTAACAATTGCGGTAAACGCAGTCCCCATAATGATACCAACTGCCATGTCCATGACGTTGCCGCGGGAAATAAAATCCTTAAATTCTGAGAAGAACTTTTTCATAGAGAATCAAACTCCTTTCGTTGATTCTATTTTACCGATTGGATGAAAAATTCCCTTTAGAATACCCGACTCCAAACGGGAACCCTTCAGATTCAAACCAAAGCACGCATTTGTCTGGATCATAGTCAATCAGCTTGGTTTTTTCGCCTTTTTGCGATCGTATCGAAAGCAGAATGGGCAGTACCTCATGCAGGTCCAGTCCAAGATCCAAGATCGAAAAGGCATTGAGAAACTGGCGGATCGTGCGCGTGACCACCCAGTTTCCTTCCAGATCCTTTGGTGCTTTCTGAGCCAGAATCAAGTTGTATTGCTGCTTTGGGTCCCGATAGATCAAAGGGTATTCCAGGTCAAAAATCACCTTGCAGTTTTGGCACTGGTGGCGAAAGTAGACCTGTTCTTTCAGCCGCTTGTATTCAAGCGACTTTTCGTCTTTGATCAAATACGTATCCCGGGCCATGAAAAAGGAATGCTGGCAATTTGGACAGTGAAATTCAAACATTCTTTTTTTCATCTTTCATTCCTCCCTGCTTTCAAGAAGCGTGCTCGAACCTTCCTGCACTCTCTTTGTCTTTCACTCTAACAAACGTTTCAATACCTGCCTGCTCTATGAAGGCCAAAAGCAGCAACGCATTAAAATCCATGCAAAAAAGCATCTGCTTAAGCGAAAAGCGGCTAAACAGATGCTGAAAGTGTATCGAAAGAAGCGATCTAATAATATCCAGATTGGATAGTTTTTTACTAACGACCAAGAGGTGCTGTCTTTTCTTTTAACCAGGCCGTTTCTTCTTCATTGAGTCTTGGGCTGATCGTATCAAAGACTGTTTTGTGATAGTTGTTGAGCCAGTCGATTTCTTCCTTGGTCATCAAATCCAGATTCAGGCCGCGCACATCGAATGGAACCAGGGTCAGCACATCATGTTTCAAGAATTCGCCAAATTCAGTTTCCTGGGCAGGCTGGACGACCAGCAGGTTTTCGTGGCGGATTCCGAATTTGCCTTCTTCATACAAACCAGGCTCATCGGAAGTCACCATGCCGACTTCCAAAACGGCGGAATCTTTGCGTTCTGGAACCACGCGCCAGCGAATGCCGTTTGGACCCTCGTGCACGCTGAGCATGGCGCCAACCCCATGGCCAGTGCCATGGTTAAAATCCTGGCCCACTGCCCATAAAGGTTCTCGGGCGAACAGATCTAAATTCAAGCCGCGTGCTCCTTTCATAAAGACAGCTTTGGCTAAATTGATATGGCCTTTGAGCACACGGGTAAACCCGTCTTTTTCTTCATCGGTCAATGGCCCCATCACAAAAGTGCGGGTGATATCGGTTGTACCCGGCAGATAATGGCCGCCAGAGTCAACCAAAAAGAAGCCGTGGTCTTCCAGTTTAACCGGATTGGTTTCATCGGGATGATAGTGCGCCATGGCTGCATTGGGACCATACGCAGCAATGGTTTCAAACGAGTCTTCTACAAATTCCGGCTGCTCTTTTCGCAGCTTGCCTAAATGTTCTTTGGCAGAAATTTCAGTGACTTCATGACCAGCAGCCATTTCTTCTTCCAGCCACTTCCAGAATTTGACCACCGCAACGGCATCGCGGCGATGGGCTTCTTTAAAGCCTTCGACTTCAACGGGGTTCTTGCAGGCTTTTAAAAGCTGAATCGGATTGTCATTCCAAATCGGGTCAGTCACTGCCCGGCCAATGCGGGAGTTGATGAAATCTTTTTCTAATAAAACCGGACCTGCAAGCGATTCGACATCTTCATAAATAGAATCGTAAGGTTTGATGGCGATATTGTTATCCGTCAGGATTTTGCGGCTGACTTCATCGAGACGGGAGTCATCAATATAGAGAGTTCCTCCCTCTTCACCCAAAACGGTATAAGCCAGGGCCACTGGAAAACTTGGGATATCGTCTGCCCGCAGGTTATAGAGCCAGGCGACTTCATCGATCTTGGAAGTCACATGAAATTTAGCACCCAGTTCTTTCATCTTAGCGCGCACTTCAGCCAGTTTTTCTTCAACCGGTTTGCCGGTGTACTTGTCTTCGTAATGGAACGTTTTCGAAGCAGGCAGGGCCGGACGATCCGGCCAGGCTTCACCGGCCAGATCCAGATCGGTTACCACTTCTAGATCTTTGGCCCCAAAGTCTTTCTGATACTTTTCAAAATCAGCCATGCTCACGCACCGGCCATCAAAAGCCACTTTCGAGCCTGGTTCTATATGTTCAAGGATATATTCGGAAATCGAGGGTGTGCCTTTCATTCCCATCTTCATTAAGTCCACGCCGCTGCCTTGCAATTCTTTGGCAGCCTGAATGAAATACCGGCCATCGGTCCAGAGGCCGGCCTTGTCATCTAAGACAACGAGTACGCCGGCACTGCCGGTAAAGCCGGAAAAGTGCTTTCTGGCGCCGAAATAGTCACAGACATATTCGGTGTCATGGAAATCGGATGTTGGGAGGATTAAAGCATGAATATCATGGTCTGCCATTTTCTGCCGAAGCAGCTGCAGTCGATTGGAAATCATAAACTACCTTCTTTCTGTCTTCCATTATAGGAAGATTTGGCAAGGGATGGAAAAAGCTGACTTTTTGGCTGAATAAAAGCGGATCGTTTCTGACCATTTTCGCTTTTGAACAGACAAAAACGCCTCATCCTTTAAAGATGAGGCACATGGTCCTGATCAGGGGAATCAATTTTTGAAGTCCAGAAAAAATCGAAACTTCGAAAAGCTACTTCTTGGCATACCAGGCAATCCCTTCGTCATTCCAGCCCATCCGGATTAAGGAAAGGTGTTCTTCCTGCAGCGTGGTGTAGTTATGGCTGCCTGTTGCTGCATTGGGATTGAACTGGCGGTAGAGCGGGATCTGCTCGTTTTCATCGGAATACCAGCCAATGCCTTCGTCGTTCCAGCCAAACCCAATCAGCGCGTCTTTTTCTTCCACGCTCATCGTATAGTGATGATCGCCGGAATTGGGATTGTACAGCCGGTAAACAGGCACGGTAGATTCTTTCGGAGCCATCCAGCCTGCCCCCTCACCCGTCCAGCCGCTGGCTTCCAGGAATTCTTTTTCTTCTTTATTTGCCGTATAGAAATGTTCTCCACTGCCCGGATTATACAGGCGGAACATCAACGCCACATCGCTCCGGTTCCATGAATTTGGATAGAGCGGATCAACGATATAGTTGCCCCAGAAGTCTACCGATTCCAGGCACATATTGTTGGACAAATTCAAGATGCGGATCTGGTTGTTGTGACAGTTCAAAATTTCGAGCTCAAGGTTGTTGTTGACATTGAGTTCAGAGAGCTGGTTGCTCTGGCAGCTCAAAGTTTTGAGCTGGGTGTTCTGGCTGACATCCAATGCGGACAATTGGTTATCATCGCAGTTAAGTGTTGTCAGCTTAGCAAACAGTTCAATTCCTTTCAGTGATTGAATGCCGCTCTTCGAGACATCCATTGTTTTCACAGCGTTGAAAGCATCCGCATTCACCCCCTGGCCAGGCATGGCTCCTAAAAGGGCTGCCACTTTACTGCGAAAGACCGGATCCGGAAAGTTGATGGCGTCGACCAGAATTGTCCCTTCTGCTTCCTGGTGTCCTTCTGCCATATTTGTTTCCATTGCAGCCACAGGCAGTACACTGACCATCCCGGTCAACAGGCTGGCACTCATTATACCCATTACAAGTTTTTTCATTCTTCAAATTTCCTTTCTTAAAGCCAATTTGGTTTCTGGCCTTATTATTGGCAATTCAAATCGGCAAAACAAGGAGAGTTCGTACAACTTACATGATTTCTAACACAATTTACCCATTTTCATCATCATAAGCAGTCATCTGGCTTGCTTCGTTTAAAGCCTCTGGCAAGCAGGAGTTTCTTGCCAGCCAAAAAGAGACCAGATTATTTTTAACTGATTCCCAAAATTGAAACAAATGGTTATATATGTCGTCATAGTCGTGATAGAGCAATGATGAAAGACAAATTCACTTTCAACAAAAGAAGGTGACGTCCTAATCGCACTTAGCGAT
>JADGIS010000118.1 GCA_015233825.1 Erysipelotrichaceae bacterium RD49 | reverse complement strand
GCTGTATACCAGCAGTGTCTGGAATGGAATGAGTCAGCCTGTTTGAGCAGATATAACGTTCCCCGTTCTTAAAAGAAAAGTACCCTGCAAAGATTCAGATTTTTTAGATCTAGTAGGTAAACGCCCTCCAGTGGGTGTAAAGCAAGTCGGATCCTCTATGGAGAAGATGCATCTTTGAAGGAATGTCGTAATTGTCGCGATATTTTCCAACTGTTTGCCGGAAGCCAAAATGGAAAGTGATGCAACCGATGCAGCAGATCCGGTAATTTTTGGAAAAATCCGGCAGATTTCAAACATTCCGGCAAATCGATGAAAAGTATGTAAAGCCGAAAAACAAGGTATAGAATTTGCCAGAATTAAAGAGAGAGTTTGGACAGACATTTGCCGTAAAAGGGATAGGAAAGATGCAATGATCCGGCAAAAACGCAATCTTAAAAGAGTTATGGAAAATAGGACTAGAAAGAATAGGACGAATATGAGGTATAGATAATCTGAAACGGTGAATACTTATACAAGACAAATGTTAGATGGCATGAATGTTCAGTTAGGGTAATTATCGTGTGAAACTGTTGTTGGTAAAGCGGCAGAAGTGTGGGAAAAACTTTAAAAAAATGGATTTGCCGTATTGAATCTTAGGTTTCGGACGTTTATGATATTTTTGTAATCCACATTGGAGATAATCAACCCAATTGAAATCAGAAAATTTGCTGGATCGAAATGTTAAAACGGTGTAAAAATGGTAATCCAAAGGGCGAAAAGTATGCGGTTTTTCCCGAATGAAACCCGCTGATTTCACAAAATTGCCGGAGTGATACGGTAATTTTGCAACTGGAGAACACCGGCAAGTGTTTCTATGATGGATATGGCTTGAGGAAAACCGGTCTGGACCGTACCGGTTGTCTTTCTTACTTCATCGCATGAAGTGAGATTTTCACGATGTGAAAGAGAGGAACTTATACATGGCAGCAAAACAAGCTTTAATTATTTGTGTGGGTGGAATGTCCAGTTCCATGATCGCAAAGAAAACCACAGAAGAACTGAACAAAAGAGGACAGGATATCTTAGTTGAAGCACTGGGTGTTCTTGAAGGCGAAAAGAAAATCCGTGACAAAGAATATGACCTGTTCTTAGTTTCCCCACAGACAAAAATGTATTTAAAGAACTTCACTGATATCGGTAACGAAGTAGGATCCCATGTTATCCCAATCCCACCACAGGCTTACATTCCTGTACCAATGGGTATCAATAAACTGGCCGACCTCGTATCGAAAGAAATCTAAATCTAATCCAGCGCGATGAAGCCACTAGAGAAGGAATTGCTTCTGATCCTTTATCGGAGCCCCAAAAAGTATCAGACAAGCAAAGAATTAGCTGAGCGGCTGAATCTATCAGAGCGGACGGTAAGAACGTATCTTGGCCGTCTGAAAAGTCTGGTCAATGAATTAGGCGGCAGAATTGAGGCCAGACAGGGAAATGGATACCGGCTAATTCTCGAGCAGCCCAAACAGTTTGAATCGTATTTATTCAAATCAAGACTTGAGGAGCTGGCGCGGGATGCGGACGTCATCGATTCATCGTCGGGACGCCGGGATGTCATTATTTCTCGCCTGCTGCTAAACAATGAAACTATTGAGGCTTTGGAGCTTGCGGATTCGCTTTATATCTCCGAAAGCACCCTGAAAAAAGAGCTGAATTCTTTAAAAGACCTGCTTGATGTTTACGGTCTGAAGCTGGTAACCATAAAGAAAAAGCTGCAGATCTCAGGAGAAGAAGCCGATAAGCGCAAAATGATTCTTGATTATTTCTTCCGAAATAAGAAGTTCGTTTCTTTGCGTGAATATATGGATCACTCAGGATTCTTTGATGATATTCCGTCGGAATCAATTCTGATGATCTTATTAGAAGAACTTAGAAACCACCAAATCCGCCTGTCGGACATGATGATTCAAAATCTGCTCCTTCATATCGCCCTGTCGATTAAGCGCTTACAATGCGGACAGGAGCTGGAGCGGTTTGAATATCTAGAGTCCAATTTTGATCCGGCTTTGGTGGACGTTTCAACCAATGTCATTTCGCGGGTTTCTGACCTGGTCCATCTGGAATTTCCCCAGGCGGAAATCCGCTATCTGACTTTGCATCTGACTGTGAAATCCAACCCCCAGGGCAGTGATCATGATCAGATCAAAGACAGAATCAAACCTGAAGTCAAACAAGCACTAGCAAGACTGGCGAAAATTTCCAAACAGCCAGCGGACCAGGATGAGATCCTGGAAAACAGCATTATGGAACATATGGTTCCTTTGACTGCCAGACTCTCATCTGGAATCCAGCAGCAAAACCCCCTGACGGCTGAAATCCAGGAAAAATACCCAGATGTATTAGCCCAGGTTCGAAAGGCATTTTCCAAGATGCCCTGCCTGGCCCCTTACGAGATCACGGATGATGAATGGGCATACCTTGTCATTCATTTCCTGGCAGCCATTGACCGGGTTCAGGAAAGCCGCAAGCTGCAAGTCTTAGTCATCTGTGCCACTGGTTTTGGCAGCAGCCAGCTTTTGAAAAACCGATTGATGAAGAAATTCTCCGATTCGATCCACATTGCCAATGAGGCAGGATACTACGATATGAATGACCAGGTTCTTGAAGGAATTGACCTGATCATCTCGAGTGTCAATATGGGTCCCGTGATTTTCGGTGTTCCGTTTCTTCACGTTTCGGTCTTCTTATCTGATGATGATGTGGCCAAAATCCAGACTTTCATTGATAAAAAGGAAGCCAGGAAGGCTCCCAAAATTCGGGTTCGAGCGACAAAAAGTGAAAACAACCAGCTGTTAGAAAGACAGCTCCCCCAAAGCAATTTCTTTGTTCTGAACAAAAGACCTTCCCGCGATGATGTGATCGATTTGCTGGTCAGTGCCATCGCCCGAAATGAGAACGAATATTTTGTAAAGAAGTTTAAAGACCAGCTTACATTACGCGAAAAGATGGGCAATGTAGCCTTCTCCGAGCAGATTGTGGTTGGCCACCCAGCTGTTCCGCTTGCGGAACACTCATCCTTTGCCCTGGCACTTGTCCCCGAAGGGGTGGCATGGGATGAAAACTTTCAGGACATTCAATTTGTCTTCTTAATGTCCCCTTCCTATGAGGAAAGCGACGAATCCAAAATGATGGTCGAATCGATCATTGATCTGATTGAGCAGCCAGAGCTGCAAAAACAGATTCTGGACCGTAAAGATTATCGGACTTTCTGCAAAGTCTTTGGATCTTTACTGGCAGATAAAGTGTAAGTCCTGTTTGTGAGGAAGCCGAGTTGAAGTTTGACTCAGGCAGAAAGAAACGAAAGAGACAGAGAGAGAAAAACTATGGCGAAAATGGATGTAACCGAATCTCAAATGGTCGCATTTACCATCATCAGCTTTTCCGGCATGTCTAGAGCTGCTGTTCATGAAGCAATGGACGCAATGCGTGCTGGAAACTTTGAACTGGCTAACCAGAAATTGGCTGAAGCTGACGAACAGATGGTAGAAGCGCACAAAGCGCAGACCGATCTTCTCCATGCATTTGCGAATGGAACAGAAATTGAGATCCAGATCATCATGGTTCATGCTCAAGACCACTTGATGACCACGATGACTTTAAAAGAAGCAGCTCAGGAAATGCTTGAAACCTATCAGAAGATATACGCGCTGGAAGGCGATGTTGCAGCTCTGAAAGATGCAGTTGCTTCACTTCAGGCTTAATTAAGCCAAACCAACCAAGGAAGATCTAGCCATTTCAATCGGTTGAAGTTGATTTGAAAGGCTGTGATCGGCTGCTCAGGATTCGGATTGGTTATTCTTCCATAATATATATGGAAAGAATGTCAATACGGATCTTCACAAAACAGATCGGGTCCAAGGCGAAAGGATAGTTCCAGATTTCTGAGTTTGGAACATTTCGATCTGAAGATTGAGTCCAGATTTGACCGGATCGACCAATCAAAATGAAAAGATTCGGTGGAATCGTACCAGGTCATAAGCTTCGATCAAACCCACGGAGAGAGTTGGATCGAAAGAAGAGAGGGAAGAACTATGGCAAAACAAGGAAGAAAAATGGATGACAAACTGATGCAGACCCGTCGGGAAACCAGTTTGAAGACGCTCTACTTCAACCGATTTATGTTGATTCGCTATTCATTGGCTATCTTCTTTTTTGCGAACTTCTTTCTCGCTTATCTGTGCTGGCCCGCGCCGACAGGAATTGCTGGAGTTGGATTGCTGATTTTCTCCATCCTTCCCTGCTGGGAGATGGGAAAAATGTATGGACAAAAGACGCCTGAGTACAAGCTGACAAAATTGTTCTTTATTTTACAGTGGGTATTCAATTTGGTTGTGATCTTCATGCTGGCGATGCAGCCAACCAGCCAGGTATTCCCATTCTTAAATGATGGCAGCGATGCAAAGGTCACCGCTTTGGTGGTCTTGGTGATTGGCTTTGCTTTAGCGAGCTGGTGCAACTACCGATTCTATTTGATTGACCGCAATCTGGATAAAACCTACCGCAGAATTGAATTCTTTGAATCGAAGTACAGACTTCGTTTAAAGAGCTAAGGGTATACCACCCTGCTTCTATCGGCTTTAAAAATCCGATACTACCACTAGATTATCATATTATTACAAGAGATAAATCTAATGAATGCTATCCATTTTGTATGGAAAGTGATTTGATTTCCCACAATATTTGATCTTTTTTGTCCGATCAGGGCTTACCTGGCGGATGTCTTCTGCAATTTAACGTTCGTCCTGGCAAGAGAGACGCATCCAATAGGGATGTATGAATCAGGGACTGGCGTTTAAAAAAGAAAAAGGCCTCATCGTGGGATGAGGTAAGGAGATTATATGCAAGCTATATTTGACTTCTTGGAAAAGTATCTCATGGGTCCTATGGGAAAACTTTCCCAGAAACAGTTCGTCCGCGCCATCATGGCTGCTGGTATGGCGACGATCCCCTTTACAATCGTCGGATCTGCACTTTTGATTTTGAACATTTTGCCACAGGCTTTCCCATTCTTAAGTGGAATCTGGGCTGCTACATTTGATCGTTTTACCAACCTTTACATGCTGGGTAATACCTTTACAATGGGTTCCTTAGCTCTGTACTTCAACATCGTAATGGGCTACGAATTAACTGATATCAAAGCCAAAGAATATGGCCTCAATTTGAACCCAATGAACGGTGCGCTGTTATCCATGATGGCTTTCTTGATGACATTGGTACAGCTTTCCTTTACTGAAGGCGTATTCGTTTACCAGGAAGGCGAAAACATGATTAATGGTGTTGCTTATGGCGGATTCGCTAGCCGTTTAGGCTCCTCGGGTATCTTTACAGGTATCTTGATGGCTACTCTTGCGGTTGTTATCTACAAATGGTTAGTTCAGAAAAATATCGTTATTAAACTGCCAGATGTTGTTCCAGCTGGTGTATCCCGTTCCTTTACAGCTCTGGTTCCTTGCTTTGTCATCGCATTTGCAGTTATCATTCTGAATGGTCTGTTAATCCTGACTGGTTATGACCTGTTCTCGATTATCTCCGTTCCATTTGGATTCATCGCCAATATCGCCGATACTTGGTACGGTGTATTGCTGATCAACCTGTTCATCCACGCTCTGTGGTCTGTAGGTATCCATGGTGCCAACATCATGTCCGCATTCTACTCGACATTCACATTGGCTAACCTGGAAGCAAACATGAACATCATGCAGGGGAATGCAACCGGTGAATACGCAACTTTTGCGGGAGAATTCCAAAACATGTACGTGGTTATGGGCGGATCTGGTGCGACTTTAGGTATGTGTATCTGGATGTGCTTTGCAGCTAAATCTGAACAGCTTTCTGTTTTAGGTAAAGCTTCTATTGGTCCAGCTCTGTTCAACATCAACGAACCACTGGTATTTGGTGTGCCTATTATTTATAACCCGAACCTGGTTATCCCATTTATTTTGGCCCCATCGATTTGCTCTGTTATTGCTTACTTTGCAATCCATTCTGGTATGTTCCCACCAATCGTTGCCAACGTACCATGGCCAACACCAGCTCTGTTGGGTGGTTTCTTAGGTACTGCGAACTTAATGGGTGCTGTGCTGGCTGCAATTAACGTAGTTGTTGCTTTCTTGATCTACTTCCCATTCTTGACAAAATATGACAAGACTCTGTTGGCTCAAGAAAAAGAAATAGCTGCTGCTGAAGCTTAATAGAAATATGTTGTTCTAATACAAATAATTTTGATTTAAGGATCACTCCTTGTAACTTCCCGTCAGTCAGACTGTCCAATTTCAAACTTCCATTCCTACTATTTCTGACTGATTAGGCTGTACCAGTTCATCCCTGGTGCAGCCTTTTTCTTTGCCTGATCTGATTGAAACGCAAAAATTCCCCATAAAAAAGAATCATTATTTAGCTGGATTGTCCTCAACTGGATATCAAGACAAGAAGAATTGAGTTCAAGATTTCTGGAGAATGGATCCAAGGCAGTGATGAAAAAAGGAAGGAGACTGCATTGGATGATGGTCAAATCAGGAGGTTTAAAACGGATGTTAGTGTAAACTAATTATATAAAAGCCTATAAAATTTATAGGCTTTTATATAATTTAATATGATCAGGAGGAAATGAAATGAATTCTGTCGATCTCAATACAAAAAATGCTTTGCTGCTCAAGGAATACTTAGAGCGGTTAGGCAATGGCGAAGCACTGGAAAGCGTGCAAAAGGATTTTCGGGAGACATTTGGCAATGCGGATGCAGAAGATATTGTCAAAGCCGAGCAAATCTTAATCAATACGGGAACTTCGACAGCACAGGTTGAAAAATTATGCGATCTGCATTCTTCTTTATTCCATGATCAGCCTGCCCCATCGAAAGCAAAAGCAGTAGGCGGACCGCTTAAGATGAAGACAATTCATAGTGATGGATGTGGTTCTCATGGTCATAATTATGAAGAAATGCCATCAGCTTTACTGGCTGAAATTGTTGGTCATCCGTTAAATATTTTAACGCTGGAGAATAAGGAATTAGAAGGTCGCTTGGACAAGCTCCAAGCGGTATTGGATGCCCAAGCGCCTGATTCAGAGATAGAGGCTAGCTTGAGTGACCTGATGAGCCTGGCTGCTCACTATGCGAAAAAAGACGAGCTCATCTTGCCGGCTTTGAAATACTATGGCGTGCCCGGACCAGCCGTTGTCATGTGGAATGTTGATGACCAGCTGCGTGATGCCAATAAGAAACTGCTTGCCCAGGTGAAGCAGTTTGGTGATGATCCTGCGAAGATGATTACGATTCGAGCAGATATCCAGACGATGATTGACCGGATGCGGGAGATGATTTTTAAAGAAGAAAAGATCTTGTTCCCAATGGCGGAAAAGTACTTTACGCAGGAAGACTGGGTACGGGCTTACTATGATATGCCCCGCTTTGGCTTTTCGTGGCTGGAAGAAGTACCGATCTGGAAGGAAGCAGGACCAAAACCCGTTGTTCAGCCAGCAGTGGCTTCCAATCAAGTGTTTGGAGAAGAAACCCTCATTCAGCTTGGCGGCGGTAACCTGACTTTGGCTCAGCTCAATGCAATGCTTAATACGTTGCCTATGGAACTGACCTTTATTGATGACCAGAACATCAGCCGCTTCTTCTCGGAAAAATCGGACCTGTTTCCAAGACCGACTTCCTCTCTTGGCCATGAAGTCTTTGACTGCCATCCGCCAAAAGTGCTGCCGATGGTCAAGCGGGTCATCCAGCAGCTGCAAAGCGGCGAGAAGGATGTCATCAGCATCATGGCCAATAAGAAAGGACGCAAAGCATTGGTCCGCTATATGGCGGTACGTGATGCCGATGACGAATACTTAGGCGTTTTGGAAGTTGTGGAAGATGTAACGGATCTGCTCAAAGCGCCGACATCTTCACAAGCAGATATGTAACGGGTCGAAGATTCCCATGGATCCAAAGAATAGGTCTGCGGAATTTGTGGTCTACGTACTTCTTATTCGAATCGAGATGTAATCGAAAAGGGTTTACATTTTCGGTATAAGAAAAGTAATTATATGTAAAAAATCAGTCTTATTCAATGACCGGAATAGATTGAAAATTTAATATAGAAGGAGTGACAGGGCAGTCTTGTTGTAGACTGTCCCTTTCATTTGGAAGTCGGAAATGATAAAGGCTTTTAAATGCTGGAAGGAGAAAGCCTTATTTCGTTTCGAGCCAGCAATCATAATAAAGGAGAGACGTATGGCAAAACATGTAAAGGGAAATGTCGATTGGGTCGGCTTCGTAGATTGGGAATTGCAGA
The DNA here is from genome assembly GCA_015233825.1 of Erysipelotrichaceae bacterium RD49. Classification (GTDB taxonomy): domain Bacteria; phylum Bacillota_I; class Bacilli_A; order Erysipelotrichales; family Erysipelotrichaceae; genus Allobaculum. Next base: position 808 of record JADGIS010000118.1, on the reverse strand, counting down.
AATTCCATGGCGATGATTATTCGATTCTAAATGGCAGCTCACAAAATTCATATCTGATTCGCGAGGGCAAAAATGTCTTAATCGACACCGTCTGGACACCGCATAAAGAAGAGTTTATTGAAAACTTGAAAAAAGAAATTGATCTGAAGGATATCGACTGCATTGTCTTAAACCACAGTGAATGCGACCATTCGGGTTCACTGCCTGCTTTGATGAAGGAAATTCCAGACACACCGATTTACTGTACAGAAACAGCGAAGAAATTTGTAGAAGGCCAGTATGGCAAGCAAGGATGGAATTTCCACACAGTAAAGACTGGCGATACGCTGGATATTGGCAATGGCAAACAGCTGGCCTTCGTGGAAATGAAAATGCTGCATTGGCCAGACTCCATGGCAACCTTCTTAACGGGTGATCACATCCTGTTTTCCAATGATGCCTTTGGCCAGCATTTTGCGGTAGAAGAACTGTTCAATGACAAGGCCAATCGCTGCTTATTAAACAAGGAAGCGATGAAATACTTTGCCAATATCCTCAATCCATTTGCACCGATCTTAAAGCGCAAGCTTGTTGAAATTGACAAAATGAATCTGCCCATTGAAATGATTGCTCCAAGCCACGGTGCCATCTGGCGTGAGAACCCAATGCAGATTGTCGCTAAGTATGCCAAGTGGGCAGATGTAATCTGGTCTCTGTAAATGAGACATGACATCCAAGTCATGTCTCTGCTACGGAGGCCATTTTTTATGTCTAAAAATCGTGAACGCTATTCTCAGGACGACATTAATTACTTCATGCAGTACCCATC
>JADGIS010000117.1 GCA_015233825.1 Erysipelotrichaceae bacterium RD49 | reverse complement strand
TGTATGGATTGTTCGTCTCTGGTAAGACTCTTCCATCCTACGGGAGATCTTTTTTGTTTTCCATATTTCTTTTTTGACATACCAAATTCAGCCACCAACCCAATCCCACCAATTTTTTCAGAGACCCAAAAATAAAGTGCTTTTCATTGACTTCTAAGATAGAACAGCGTCCTTTAATGCTTAAAAAGTTTAATATAACTGAATATACTTTATTTTATAAGATATATATAATTTTTATGTAATCGTAAATTTTTAATCTCTATTTCTTGTAATCGCTCTGCTCTTGTGCTGAAACCAAAGCCACAAAACCAACGTTTTTTCATTCATAGGGATTCGCGCGCGGATCCCTATGAATGAAAAAAAGCAGCTTTAGAGTTTACTCAACACAACGTTTCTGTAGAGACAATCGCAAAAATCTCAAAAACTGATTTGGAAACTGTAAAAGAACGGCTTTCTCACGATCCTTTTCTTGCCCAGCAACCGGTTTTTCCATCTACAGAAATAGCTGTCTATACAATTCAGCGATGTAGTTCACAAGGAATAAACAGGGACATTCAGGCCAGCATTCAATTCAAGCATCCCTCCAGCAATGACCTCGATCTCATTTCAAAGCAAATCTTTCAAATTCTGCCAGAACAAAAAAACTGCTCTCGAGCAGTTTTTTGCATGAAGGTACGTAGAAAATTAGAGAAGGATGAGATTTATCCTTCGTTTCGTGCATCTTGAACGAACGTAAATACGTCTTGTTCGCCGCGTTCTCCAGCACTTTCCGCAACCAGGGATCCGTTTTTAAAGAAGGTTAAGGTTGGAATGGACTGGATGTCGTATTCGTTGGCAATATCTTCAAATGTATCAATTTCAGTCTGAGCAACTACAATTCCTTCCTGGTTCAATTTGGCGCTTGCCGCTTCCAGAACCGGGTAGAACGCTTTGCAGTGCGGGCACCAGCTGGCATAGAATTCCATCAAAACAGACGGATTTGAGTTGATGATGTCATCAAAATCTTCATTGCTTGTAACTTGTTTAATCATGAGATCATCTCCTTACTAAGAAAAGTATAAAGGCCAATCCTGTCTTTACTGCGTCAGTTGACCAAATCGATTCAATTCTCATCCTTTTAAAAGACATGAAAAAAGGTCTGGGCAAGAGGAATTTTCACACCCAGACCTTACTGGTCAATTGGTTTTTCCTTTCTTAAGCACACCAAACATAAAGCTTTTCCGACTGGATTTGCTTGAGTTCGAATTTTTTGCAAATTGAATCCAGACTATTTCGAACCGATCATTATCAACGCGTTTTACAGATTGGCTTCTACTTTAAGACCATGCGCAGCACTTTTGCCATCCATGGCTTGCGGTCTGCATAGCGCATGGGCAGATCCAAGTTTCCTTTTTCGACAATTGCTTTGTCATGGGAGAAGGTATGGAAGCCGTATTTGCCATGATAATGACCCATGCCGCTGGCCCCCATGCCGCCAAAAGGCAGATTGTCGCTGGTTAAATGGATGACCGTATCATTAATGCAGCCGCCGCCAAAAGGCTGGATCCGTTCGACATATTGTTTATGAAGACGGTTGCGGGTAAACAAGTAAAAAGCAAGCGGAGTTGGCAGAGCAGCCAGCTTTCGCATCAACGGCTTGAAATCACTATAGGTTAAGATTGGCAGAATCGGACCAAAGATTTCTTCCTGCATAATCGGATCCGACCAGTCTACATTGTCCATGACGGTTGGCTCAATTTGGAGAGTCGGTCTGGAGGCACTGCCGCCATAAATGACCTTGGCCGGATTGACCAGTGAAATCAAATGTTCATATCTTGTTTCATTGATGATCTTGCCAATGTCTTCCGAATTTGGATACTGCTTGCGGATTTCATTGATTAAAGCCGCTAAAAACGGTTCTTTGACGGATTCATGGACTACGACATAATCTGGTGCCACACAAGTCTGGCCGGCATTTAAAAATTTGCCAAATACAATGCGTCTGGCGGCTAAAGCCAGATTGGCCGATTCATCCACCACGGCTGGGGATTTGCCGCCCAGTTCTAAAGTAACCGGCGTCATCTGCTTGCTTGCAGCATCATAGACGATCTGGCCGAGCTTTTTGCCGCCGGTAAAGAAGATGTAATCAAATTTCAGCTCCAGCAGGGCGCTGATCTGTTCATGACCGCCTTGGATCACGCAGACATATTCAGGATCAAAAATTGAGCGGACCAAATTGTCGATGGCCTGGGATGTGGCCGCTGCCGCGTGGCCGGTTTTCACAAAGGCGGTATTGCCAGCCGCAATGGCCTCTACCAGCGGAACCATCGCCAATAAGAACGGATAGTTCCAAGGCGCCATGATCAGCACGTTTCCATAGGGAATATTGATCGTTTTGGAAATCGCTGGAAACTCGTGGAGCGGCGTGTAGTGATAATGAGGGGCAGCATTGTGATCAAGATGGCGAAGCTGCCAGTCAATGGCTTCCAGGGTCAAGCCAAACTCACTCATGTACGCTTCATCCGGCCCTTTGCCAAGATCCGTATATAAAGCGTCTAAAATCTCTTTTTCATGCAAAAGCATCGCTCCTTTTAATAATTTGAGCGAGTTTTTGCGAAATCGAATCTCCTGCGTGATCCCCGTAGCAAAGAAACGGGCCTGGCTTTCTTTAATGTCTTGAAAAATGTTTTCCATACAAATCCTTTCTCGGATGGCGCTCCTGTGCCTTAAAGTGCCAATCCAAAATCGTTTCGTTACGTTCAGTATAGTGGGATCGACGATAACTTGAACGATGGAAGCCGATAAAGTATTGCTGAAATGTATTCTTTGGCCCGGTCACTCCCTTTTCTTTTTTCCATAAAAAAGGCTGAGCGAGTCCTCGATCCGTCTTTCAAACTCCTATTCACCAGAAACGTTGTTTATCAGTTGAAATTTATTCATTTTTCAAAAACTTCATCATGGCCTCAAAGCAGCGCTTGGCTACCTCATCGCTTTTGAGATTCGTTAAGTAGCCATGAACAGGCTCCATTCCATCCTGATAGGTCTGATAGAAATATTTGCAAGAAACCTTTTCTTCTTTGAGGCGGTCATACAGCTGCTCCAATTCCAATTTTCGTCCAGATCTTTTTTCGTTTCTCCTTTTTGGACTCGGTTATTGGATCAACGTTGTCTGAATTCATTGTTTTCTTCATATTTACTCCACCTTCTTTGTTTTTCTAAAACCAGCGTGTCAGCCTGCTTTTTAAAATTTTTCACAGCTCAAATCGCTTTTTAAAGTGGAGTCAGTTTATTCTATTTTTAACCATCGATGCAATATGCCTGCATCATCTGATAAAAATGGGACAAACGGAGGTTTTTGGTCGCATGGCTTCCTATCCAAACGCAACTTACGTTAAACCACAGCTTACACAGGCACTGCTTGAGCTGATAAAAACAGAAGACTACAGCTCGATTTCTATCTCAAAACTGACCAAAACAGCCCAAGTCAGCCGCTCTTCTTTTTACCGCAATTTTAAAGACAAGGATGAAATTCTCAATACGTATTTACAAACATTGATGGAAACTTGGAAGGCGGATCTTAAAAAAGATCCTGACCAGGGGTTTTCTCAAGTTTTGTTAGAACGTTTTTATAGGCATCGCGATTTCTTCCTGTCCCTTTATCGATCTCATCTTTCCTGGATGCTTCATGATCACTTGAATGACTTTTGCGGTCTGAATTCAACTCTTCCACCTGTTGCAGCCTATGCAATTGCAGCGATTGCGGATGCTCTATTCGGCTGGGTGGATGAATGGATTTCAAGAGGAATGCCGGAAACACCCGCAGAACTGATTAAGCTTGGCAATGCCTGCCCAAATACAGAAAGCATGCAATCCCTGCTGGATCTCTCCGATTCACGTTTTCAGTCAAAGGATCATAGCTAAAAAAGAGCTGGCTGGATCTAATCCAGTTCAGCTCTTTGCGTTTATTGCTTATTTTTTATTTTTTGACTTGTTCCAATTCAATTGGAAAACTAGCCTCTGAATTTAAGCCGAATATGGTTCGAAATCACTCTTCGCTGCTCCGCAGTATGGGCAGGACCAGTCGTCAGGCAGGTCGGCAAATGGGGTACCTGGGGCTACGCCGCTTTCAGGATCACCAATGGCCGGATCATAGATATAACCGCAAAGCGTGCACTGATACAGGCCGCCCAGATCCTTGACTTCATCTTTTTCTTTTGGCCCCGCGAGTTCTTCAACTAAAAGCGGCAGCACTTCATTGAGATCTGCGACGATGCCATAATCGGCATGCTTGAAAATTGGAGCATTTGGATCGGTATTGATGGCGACAACAGTCTTGATTTTATCCATACCTTTGAGATGCTGCATCGAACCGGAAATACCGGCTGCAATATAGACATCCGCATTGTCCGCTTTCTGGCCCGACAGACCGATAAAGCGGTCCATGCCGATAAAGTGGTGAACTTCGGCTGCTGGACGGCTGCCGCCAATGGCCATACCAAGGTCTTTGGCGGCTTCAATGGCTTTATCTGCGTTTTCTTTGGTTTCAACACCCTGGCCGATACCTAAAATCTTCTTGGCACTTCGAATTGGGGTTTCTAAATCTTCCTTTGTACTGAAATCGTAGTCATTTTTCAGAATTGCCGCGAGTTTCTTAACGGAGTCTTTCAAGTTCAGTTCATCAATCATCTGCTGCTTGCGGCCGCCGGTTTCTTTAGCTGCGGCTGCTTTGGCTTCTTTTTGCGCCTGGCGTTTTAATTTGCCCAGGATATGAGAAGCGATAACCACCTGCTGGATTTCATTGGTACCTTCATAGATCGTCGTGATCTTGGCATCACGATACCGTCTTTCAACCCCCATACCTTTAAGATAGCCGCTGCCGCCAAAGATCTGCAGAGCATCATTGCAGACTTCCAGAGCGATATCCGAAGCGTACAGTTTGGCCATAGCCGCATTCATCGAATACGGTTCATGGTTTTCTTTCATTTCCGCTGCTTTATAGACCAAAAGTCTGGCGGCTTCCAGCTTGGTTGCCATCATCGCCAGCTTAAAGGAAACACCTTGGTTGACCGCAATCGGTGCTCCAAACTGTACCCGTTCTTTGGCATACGACAGTGCATCTTCATAGGCACCTTGGGCAATACCCAGTGCCTGGGCCGCAATACCGATTCGGCCGCCATCGAGCGTAGCCATAGCGATCTTGAATCCCTGGCCCTCCAGACCTAACAGGTTTTCTTTTGGAACTTTGACGTTTTTAAAGTGGAGTTCCGCAGTGGAAGAAGAACGGATACCCATCTTGTTGTAGTGGTCTGAGAAGGTAAAGCCTTCCATGCCTTTTTCAACAATAAAGGCGGAGATGCCGCGGGTTCCCTTACCAGGGGTAGTGACCGCAAAGACAACATAGGTATCGGCAATTGGAGCGTTGGTAATGAAGATCTTCTTTCCATTGAGGATATAATGATCGCCTTCGAGAACGGCCGTTGTTTCGGTTTCGCCTGCGTCGGAGCCGGCGCGCTCTTCAGTCAGGCCAAACGCACCGAGTTTTTCCCCGGAAGCGAGCGGTTTGAGGTATTTCTCTTTTTGTTCTTCAGTTCCATAAGCCGCAATGGGATAGGTTCCAAGAGAAGTATGGGCGGATAAGATAACGCCAACACCGCCATCCACACGGGATAATTCCTCAACAGCAATCGCATACGAGAGAACATCATCGCCTGCGCCGCCGTATTGTTTTTCATAAGGCAGGCCCATCAGCCCGGCTTCTTTCATTTTTTCAACGAAGTCATGCGGAAACTTATTGTTTTCGTCTAAGTCCATCGCAATGGGTGGGATATGGGTTTCGGCAAGGTCACGAACTTTCTGACGAAAGTCTTCATGACGCTGATCAGTTTTAAAACTCACGGTTTTCCTCCTAGGCTTCGGATTGGATCCGAAGATTATTCTGTTTCCATTATACCGGAGTTTATTCAGTTGTATGCGGTTACAACTAACTTTTTCTATATCTTTATATAATATAGTTTTCACATTCACATGTATCTTTAAAAGCTTGCGAAACTTGAAAATCGACTGTAAAGCCGGCTTTTATCGACTGATCGGGTATTTATATTCTTCCCATTTAGATAATTAGTAAAATCATGACTTTCTGTTGTTCGATCTTGTCCCGGCTCTATTCTCCCCCGATGGTGCACTTCTTTTTTCACATAAAAACCGCTGCCGAAGCAGCGGTTTTCGTTCTTTGATTGTTTTCAACTCTTGCGAATGATGGTTATTTGGCTTCAGCAGCTGTTACAAAACGCATCAGACCAGCTTCATCCATATATCCAGCAGTTGCCAGAACTGGTTTTCCGTCTTTGAAGAAAATCAGGGTTGGAACAGACTGAACATTGAATGCACCGGCGAGATCCTGGTGCTGGTCGATATCAACCTGAGCAACTACAACTTTTCCTTCGAGTTTTTCAGACGCAGTTTCCAGAACTGGGTGGAGCATTTTGCAAGGTCCGCACCAAGTGGCAAAGAAGTCAACGAGGACTTCTGGATACTGGTTTACGATTTCTTTAAACATATCAACGGATTCAACATGACGAATAGACATAGCGAACACCTCTTTCTTGATATTAAGTCTATCCAAAGTCTATCTGTTTCTGACAAATCCCGCATTCAAATTGACCATTCCGGATTTTGTAACCCCTTTTTGAACTGCAAAAGAAAAATCCAGCGGTCCTTGAAGATCAGACAAGCTGGATTTTATCGATTTCCATTGGCAGAATATTTCAGTTTTATATTCGGCCTCAAGATTGCATTGGAAGCAGTCATCCGCCTTTACAAACCAAAGGTTTTACTTCTTCGCCTCCTCTTTTGAGGCATCAGGATCCAAAGTATCGAAGTGGAACAGTTTTTCAGTTTCATCGGCCACATCTCTGGCTTCCTGAACAACCTTGGCGGTTCCAGGCTGGCTTGTCTTCAGACTGACCGTTCCATCTGGATGGATGCGGGCTTCCCCACCTTCTTCAAGCCGCTTGGCACGCATCGCTTTGACCTCAGCTAAATAGTCTTTCAAAATTTTATAAAGCGAAGCCATCAAAGGAACCCCTAAGATCATGCCGAGTACCCCAAACAAGGTACCTCCGACCACGATGGTCATCATGACATAAATGCCTGGCAGGCCGACTTTATTTCCAATCACTCTTGGAAAGAAGATGTTCGATTCAATCTGCTGGATCACGCAAAGGAAGATCAAAAAGATCAGGCACTTCGTTGGCGAGATCGTAAAGATAATAAAAGCCCCAATACCGCCGCCAATAAACGCACCAATCATTGGAATCATGTTGATGACCCCAACCAGGATGCCAATCATCGTTGCATAGGGCAGCCGTAAAATCAGCATCCCTACGATACACATCGTCGTTAAAATGCAGGCCTCCAAAATTTCACCCAAAATAAAGGATTTAAAGGACTGGTTGATGATACGCAGATTCCGTGTTAAATGCACCCGGCGCTCAGGGGCCATAAACAGGTCCGTTAACTGGTAATATGCTTTGACAAAGCGTTCTTTGTCTGAAAGGACATAGGAAGCAAACACAACCATAACAAACAGATTGACCACGCTGCCTACTGCTGAGCTGACCAGATTGAAGGTATTGTCCATCATATTGCCATCTGTCGAGCCTTTGGTAATGAAATGGACAATCGAATCCAGCGTCGCATTCCAGTCAAACTGGGCTCCCTCCAGATAGTGCGAAGCCTGCGGGAACTTCTGCAGCAGCTTTTGGAGCAGGTCAGTAAGTTCCTTGAAGTACATTGGGGCTTCGCTTGTCAGCATCCGGACTGCACTCACTAAGTTAGGGATGACAATCGATAAAATGAGCACGATAATACCCAAGGCCGCTAAAAAAGAGATGGCAATCGCAAGAGATCTGGCCCTTTTTTCTAAAAATTCATTACCGCTTTCCCGCAGTTTCTTTTCTACAGGACTCATGATGAGGTTTAAAATAAAAGCCAGCGCTGCCCCTCCAGCCAGCGAGCTGAAGGAATTCAATAAAAAGCGAGCTCCATCAACGACATAATTAAAATTGGTAATGAATAAAATAACCAGTACAATGATAACGCCCATCATCCAAAGGGTTTTATAACGTTTAAAAATTTGCATAATTTCGCTCCGTTCTTATCAGGATAAGGACTGAGAGGAAAGATATTGCTTGAGCGTAAAAAAGCTGATGACCAGACAGGTCGCTGAGCCAGCTAAATACTTTGGCGATCCTTGAAACATCGCCGCAAACGAAAAAGCTGATGCCGCAAGCAGCAAGAGGATCGTCAGCCATCCAGCTGTTTTTCGATTCATTGATTTCATAATTTTTCCCTTTCAGTATGGCTTCATTCTACCATTAAGCGATTGGGATTTTTGCCTTTCGTTCCCGACATCTCATGGAATGCTTTTCTTGAAAAGCCAAAAGCATTTTCAAACGCCCAATCTTGTCGAACCGAGACCCGTTTCAAGGCAATTTGCCGATCGACCAGGAAATGCTTTTTTTTAGAGCTCAATCTGCTCGCCACCGTTTTGCAGCGGGTCTGGCTTTCTGGCAAACAGGACTTTGTAAAAAAGAATCATTTTCCCTTTTTCGTTGAGCAATTTTCTTCACTCGAAAGCGCCTTCTATTTGTGCTCTGGATTTTTACAGGCTGCTTTCTTGGATGTACGATCTTCTCTCTGTTTGTTTTCAGCGCCTTCTATGATAAGTCTTATTCTTATCGTAACGAAATATCCAAGTCAATCTGCTGGGGTGAACTACTCGGTCATTGAATGGCCGAGCATCTAAAGAAAAGCAGAAACTCGTACCATGAAAACCGCTATACTCGTACCATGAAAACCGCTATATTGGAAAGACAAACCGTTTAATCCGATATGGAAATCAACAGTATTGTTCTCCTCTATACAGTCCGAACAGAGACATGCCCTGTTAAGACAGTGGTAGTTCATATGGCTGTACATAAGCACAGCTTCGTCTTTTAAGATCCAATGCCATTCGGTTTGGCGGCAAATAGTATCTTTCGATCAATATCGACAATTTATTAATTACCTTCCCGCTACGCCTATCTTTTAGAGATTATATTCTTATCCAAAGATTGTCTTTTAGCCTCATGTTTTCCAAAAATTGGGCGCATTGAAAAGAGGTGCCAAGCAACACCTTT
>JADGIS010000116.1 GCA_015233825.1 Erysipelotrichaceae bacterium RD49 | reverse complement strand
CAGTATCGATGTCAGAGGTAGACATTAAACGATGGGCTGATATCATTCTTTGTAATTCTTTGACTGAAGAAATTCGAGAAGAATTATCTAAATTTTATAATCCGAATGATGTTAATAAAATTCTTTGTATGGCCATTCTGCGCGTCTGTGATCCTGGTATTAAAGATTACGAGCTTGACGATGCTTTCAAGTCCTCTTTCCTATCTGAGCTTTATCCAGATGTACATTTAGGTAAAAATACTGTCTCTAAGTTTCAAAATGACCTTGGGCGCACTTACTCAAAAATTCAGGAATTTATGAGATTAAGAACCTCCACTATTCAAAAGAGTGACTGCGTTCTGATTGATGGTACGCTAAAAACGAATGATTCAACCGAAAACACGTTCTCTGAATATTCAAGAAAAGCCAAACTTAAAGGAAGAAAGGATATTTCTATCGTATATACGTTTGACCTGGATAAAGGTGAGCCCATCTGCTCACAGTGCTTTCCTGGCAATATGCTTGATATCCGTGCCTACGATAGATTTGTCGAAGATAATAAGATTGAAAACGGCATACTTATCGGAGGTAAGGCATTTTCATCCAATCAAATTGAAGCAATTCTTAAAGAACATCCTGATCTGCATTATCTCAATCCTCTTAAGAGAAATAGTAAACTGGCTAAAACGCATGAAATGTACACAGGAATGCGGGCTCTTCCAGGACATAATGGAATACTGTACAAGAAAGAAAAAGTTAATGGCATAAATAAGTGGCTCTATTCTTTTCGGGACCTGTACCTGGCTTGCGAAGAGGAAAAAGACTGGGTTCTCAGAGCCGAAAAGGACGATAGTTATAAGGCAGAAGACCATGAAAAGAAGAAAGAAGTATTTGGAACAATACTTCTCGAATCAGATCTGGATATGGAGCCTAAGATGGCTTATGAAGTCAGAGACTGGCGCTGGAATATCGAAGTCGTGATGAGGGACTATAAGCATTCTCTGGAGTTCGATGACACCCGGGTTCATGATAATGAATCTGTAATTGGATGTGAGTTTATCGACTTTATCAGCACAATTGTTACATTTAAACTGCTCCACACGTTTAATGTTAAGGGGTTGATGGAGAAGAAAACCCATAAAGAAATTATGAGAATCCTAAAACATGCTCAAAAGATTAGAACAACCAATTATGGCGAGTGGAAAATACAAAGAATGAATAAAAATCAACTGCTCATACTAGAAGGTCTTGGCCTTATTCCAAAATCCGATGATCCAGCACCTAAAAAACGAGGCAGACCACGGAAATCATAGTCTGCCTCGTATAGGGGAATCGACTGGGAAAGTTCTATTGAATGGGACACCAAGATGGAAGAAGCAGGCGGCTGGAATGCCATCTTCTGGAACTGCCACGACCAGCCCCGCGCCCTCTCCCGCTTCGGCGATCCGATCCACTATCCGAAAGAGTCCGTCAAAATGTTAGCCGCTGTCTTGTTCACCCGCCGCGGCACGCCCTATATGCTTTATGGCGATGAAATCGGCATGACCAACCTCAACACCCAAACGATTTCTGACTATGTCGATATCGAAAGCCTCAACGCCGCCGAGCTGTTAAAGAAGCAAGGCCTAAATGAAGCCCAGATCCTGGAAATCCTGCAGGCCAAAAGCCAGGACAACGGCCGCAGCCCAATGCAATGGACGAACAAAGCCAATGGCGGCTTTTCGACGACTAAACCCTGGCTGATGGTCAATGACAATCTGGAAACCGTCAATGTTGAAGAGGTAAGCAAGGATCCGGATTCCATCTATGCCTACTACAAAAAGCTGATCGAACTCAAAAAGAACAACCCGGTTCTCCAGCATGGTTCGACAACACCCTTGTTGGTAGAGGATGAAAACCTCTATGCCTTTGCCAGAACCTTGGATGGCCAGGAAATCCTTTGCATTCATAATTTCTATGGCAAAAAAGCCCCGCTCCATCTCGATTTGCACGGGTATGAGCGGCTGCTTTCCAACTATCCGGATTACCAGGAAGACCTGACGGCGTTGCGTCCCTATGAATCGCTGATTTTGCAAAAGCGCTAGCAAAGTCAAGTCAAGTTCTTTCCATCCAAAAACACCCAGAAGCACGCTTTTATAGCGCTTCTGGGTGTTTTTGTCGGTTCCGTTTTCAGCTCATCGAGCTCATGGCCTGATCGTCCAGCCAATCCTGCCGCTCGTTTTGGATTTCAAGAAAGCCAGTTTGAAGAAGAGGGCCCATCTCCAAAACAAAGCACCAGAGATTCCCGGCCAGGAATCTAAAGACTCTGCCAGGCCGCATCTTATTTGCCCTTGGCTTTGTAGTAGGCATTGAGGCCGATCGAAATGGCGGCAAACAGCATGCCCGCAATCGCCCAGACGATCCAGCTGACCTCCCAGCTTTCCCGGTGAAAGGACCACAGGAAATAGATCGCCGTGACCACGATCCAGTAAATTCCTGCAAACGGTTCAAGGACTTTATTGGTTTTCTTGCTGGCAGGCGTATATTCTTCTTCCTGCAGCAAGACATTGGTTGCATTTTTTAACAAGCTGGCCTTAATGATGAAATTGACCCCGATCGCCACCACAATCAGCAGGATGCAGACACCCGTTAAGACAAAGAACGGATTTTGCGTGGTAAAAACGGTCACCAGAAGCGGCACCGGCGAAAGAATGCAAAGCACAATGCCAATCGACATCTCTTTGCTTTGTTTGCCAGCCCATTCATCCCTGACTCTCTCTGTAAAGGCGTAAGCCTGGCCATCCAGGCGAAACTCTTCTTTTTCCAGCCAGGCGTAGGGCTTTTCAACAGCTTCTACCCGCACCATCTTATAGATGCCCGCTGCGACAATCGCCAATAAAAAGCACAAGCCAATCCCGACGGCTTTGGCTTCATTCATCCCAAACAAACCCGTCTGGCTAAAGCCAAGCAAGAACAGTAAGGGAATCGCGCTGAAAATGCAAAAGGCAACAGCCATCGCCATGCGCGGGGCCGTATATTCTTTGGTTTCCAGATATTTTTTGGCCATCATCAAATCGACTGTTTTGCCTCTGGGAATCTCAGGCATCTTCATTGCCGAGGACTCACCGCTTTTGTTTTCGAACGCCTGGTCTGCATTGGCTGGATCGATCCCATTCCAAGCATTTCCCTCTTGGCCTGATTCTTCTTCAAAATCAAAGATCACCGGAGCCAGCTTGCGGTCATTTTTCAATAAGGTATCCGTTGTCACATCAAACAACTTTGACAACATCAAGATTTTGTCTAAATCAGGCATGCTCTGCCCGCTTTCCCATTTCGAAACCGCCTGGCGGGATACACCCATTTGCGCGGCCAATTCTTCCTGGCTCCAACCTCTCCGGCGGCGCAGGATAATAATTTTTTCTGATAGTTTCATGGATTGATCCTTTCTTGACAGACGTTTTCGATCTGTCCGGTTTATCAAAAGTAAATCTTAAATATCGATACGCTGCGTATTCAAGAAGCGGTTCCAGCCGTTCTTGATGATCCCATCATAGAAGAGCCTTGTGCCGGCCGCAACCAACCGCCAGCTTGAAATGCGACAACCACGAGTTGACAACCACTCGTTTCCTATCCGATTTGGATACTGTTTTGTGGTTGCCGCTTTCTTTTCCAGGTTATTTCCAAAGACCATATTTCTGATTTTCCCCTGATCATTCAGAAATCGATGCAAACCCAATAAAAAACATGGAGAATCAGCTTGAAATCCAGCCTTCCAAGCCAGGTTTGAAAAATTTCAGTGATTCCCTTTCTTCCAATCCAGAAGCTGCCGGCTGCCAGTCTGGCCATCCTAAATCTCGACTGGTTTTGGGCAAGATTTCTCCTTTTCTCTCCCAACAAAAAAGCACTGGATGGCAGGATCCAGAGAATCCTTGCAATCCAGCACCTGACAATTGGGCAGCAAAAACAAATTTTAAATCAGCCAGCTGCAGATGGACCCTTGCGGATAAAGCCTTGCAGATAGAACTTTACCGAAAAGCTGTTTATGGACCCAAAAAGGAAGACAGAAGCAGAAAACACCAGGCTAAAATGAGCCCCGAATGCTGCATTTACGCAGCTGTTTGCTCGTCTTGCAGCAAAGCGTTGAGTGCACTCTTTAAATTTCCAGCCCTCACGATCTCGCACACCCCCAGAGCAACGATCAGCAGCATCAAGCTGATTCCCAAAAAGATCGCAAATGGATTCAAAAACCAGATCATCATCAGCAAGGGGGCGGGGCTGATAATGCAGCAGACGATGCCGAATGCCAACCGCTTTTGAAGGCTTGAATTCCACTCTTCTTTGACCCGGTGCGCAAACGCAAACGCCTGGGTGTCTACAAAATAGCCATTCCTGAACAGATTGGCATAAGGTTTTTGCAAAGCCTCGATTTGAACAATCGAATACACCCCCAATGCCACAATGATCAACATGAATAAAACACCGGCTAAAATCAACAAAAGAGTGTCCCGGCCATGAAACCGGCCAACCGCCAGTCCAATCATAAAAAGCAGGGCCGCTGGCGAGGCCACAAAGTAACCGATCGCCCGGCCAAGCTTAGGAGCGGTATATTCTTTCATTTCCAGGTATTTTTTCGCCGTATATAAATCGATGACGGGATCCGTCGGAATTTCAGGCATGACTGCAGTGTTTGGAATTTGTTGATGCGCTTCGTCCTGATGGCCCAAAGTGGGAGGGATTTGCTCCTTGTTCATCCAATCCACTGGGCCTGGGCCTGAAGAAGGCGTACTTTCTTGGCCGGCCGCCCCTGTATTCCGGGCGCTGTTCAAAGTGCTTTGATTGGAATGATCCAGCTGCACTTTTTTCGTTTGCACAGGCGTTTCTTTGGCCGAAGAAAGGGAAGCTTTCCCAGCGGCTTGCTGACCTGGCTCTTTTTCGGTCTCTTGAAATGGTTCAAGTTCACGATCTTCTTTGAGAAGCGTATCCATGCTGGTCTCAAGCAATTGCGAAAGAAGAAGAACTTGATCGAGATCCGGTGTATTCAGCTCACTTTCCCATTCTGAGACCGCCTGGCTTGAAACACCCATGCGCTCAGCCAGTTCTTCCTGACTCCAGCCCTGGCGCCAGCGCAGCACGGCCAGTTTTTGCGCAAATTTCATATATTCCTTTACACCTCTTTCCACCAAGCAGGATTCACTGCTTTGATTCTATTCAATCAAGATGGTCGTTCGAAAGATAAAGTCTTTTGACAACTATTTTTTAAATAATAAACGATATTCATACCGCAAAAACGAAAAATGACCGAAAGTTTCTTCAGTTTTTATTCCTGGTCTTTTAGAGAAAAAGATAGACAAAAGATCTGTTTAACACTTGAGAATTACCTTTTATTTGTTTAATCGTGTATCGTTAAGTTGTCGATACTGACAACATTGATAAAGAAAGTGAACTAGACTTACCTAGAATTTCTAGGCTGCACTCAGGGATTCATTTGATTGCTTGAGCGCAAAGAAAAGACCAGTTTATTATCTCTCAGACTTATTTTTTTCGATTTTAATGTATCCCCCTCCACCCCAAATCATGTGGATATCTGGAATGCTGGCCGTTTTGTCCTTAATTCCAAGACACAAACAACAAAAATCAGTCTGTGAAAAGGCTCATGAATTATTCAGGACAAAATCAAGTACTGGAGAAACTTAAACTATGAAAAAGCCACAAAGAATAGTCCTTATAGATTTAATCTATATGAATTTATCCTTTGCGGCGCTTCATTTTCAAAATGGTTTTATTTTGATCTTTTCATGATTCCAATCCGATTAGTCATGAATCTTCATGCTGTGGAGCATTTCAGCAAAAGCAGGCGAATCATGATCGACGATATTGGATTGGCCAAGATCTAAAGCAGCAATTTCTTTCATTTCGGCATCGGTTAATTCAAAATCCCAGATATTGAAGTTTTCGATGATTATTTCTTTATGAACGGATTTCGGAATGACAACGACGCCTCTTTGAATGTTCCAGCGCAAGATGACCTGGCCGACTGTTTTGTGATGCGCTTTTGCAATCTCGACTAAAACAGGATTGGTGAAGATTCCAAATTTGCCTTCCGCAAATGGTCCCCAGGCTTCTGGCTGTACATGATATTTCTTCATCGTTTCCAAAGCCTGTGGCTGCTGGAAGAAAGGATGAAGCTCAACCTGGTCAACCACTGGCTGAACATTAACGCTTAAGCAGAAATCAGCTAAACGAGCAGGATAGAAGTTGGAGACGCCGATGGCTTTGAGCTTGCCTGCATGATAAGCCTCCTCCATGGCACGCCAAGCGCCATAGATATCTCCCATTGGCTGGTGGATCAAAAGCAGGTCGATAGAATCGGTATCCAGTTTTTTCAAGCTGGTTTCGATGGCTTTCTTTGCGCCTTCATAGCTTGCATCCTGAACCCACAGTTTGGTGGTTAAGAAAATCTCTTTACGATCAACGCCGCTTCTTTTGATCGCCCGGCCAACCGCTTCTTCATTCATATAAGCAGCTGCGGTATCGATCAGTCGATATCCAGCCTCAATCGCATCGACAACAGCCTGTTCGCATTGGGCAGGATCGGGGACCTGGAACACACCAAAGCCTTCCATCGGCATTTTCAGTCCATTATTTAATGTTACATATTCCATATTCAGAGTACCTCCCTGACAGATTCACGTCTGTCTTCTTTAACTGTCTCCAGCTTAAAACTCGAAAAGGAAAAAAGATAATACCGATTCTTTAATCCGCTATAAGTATTCATTATACTAAAGTCATGATTGACCTTCGATTATGGGAAGTCCTGGCCGCCTTTGACCAGGAAGGAACCCTTCAAAAAGCTGCCGGCTTCCTGCACATTTCCCAGCCAGCCATCTCCCAATCCCTTCGCAAACTGGAAAAAGAACTGGGTGTATCCCTGTGCATTCGCACGTATCGCAACCGCGTCGAACTCAATGAAACCGGCAAACGGGCAGCCAAAGAGGCCAGGCTTCTTTTGCAGCAAGCCGTACGCCTGGAAGAACAAGTTCGGTCCATGCAAACCATCCAGATTGGTTCTTGCGCCCCGATGCCCGAGTGGCAGCTTCAGCCGTTGATCTACAACCAGTTTGGCTCGCAGTCGCGCTTTGTACTCAAAGAAGACCTTGGCCAGCTGCAAAATGACCTGAAAACTGGCGAGTCCTTTATCATCATTACCTGCGCCTTGCCAAGTGATCCTGCTTTCTACAGTCATTACTGGTTAACCGAAACCTTGGATCTCGCAGTACCTAAAACGCATCCGCTTGCTGCCAAAAGCTTTATTAGGCTCAAAGATCTAGAAGACCAGAGCCTGCTGCTCTATAAGAACATCGGCTATTGGAACCAAGTGGTCCAAAAGAAGCTGCCACTGACCCACTTCTTAAGAATTGACAACCAGCCGACCTTTCGAAGCGCCTCGGTTCTTGGCGCTTTTCCCTATTTCATCTCCCAGTCCCTGGAAGATGACAACGCAAATATCCTCAAGCTTCCTCTAGAGGGGATGGAATTGGATTTCTATCTCGTCTGTTTGAAAGACAACCGGGATGCCGTCCACTTCATTCAATCCCTTTGCCAAAAAGACCCAAAATCGTATCCTGTTTTGCCTCGATACTGGGACCGCTAGGCAAAAAAGGACAAAGAAAAATCCAGAAGGGGATGAGAACAAGAAACCCGCCAGAGAAACAAGGTTGAAAAAAGGCCAAAGAAAAAGACAACGAAGTCCTTCATCTTCAGCCTGCAGAATCGGTAAAATAGGAACAGAAAATCCAAAATCAAGCTTGAAGACAAGATCAAGACAAGATAGGAAAGGAAGACCAAGCAAATGAAAACCAAGCAAATGAAAACCATGGAATTAGGAACAAGCAATCTTCAAGTCCCCCGCATTGCGGTTGGCTGCATGCGGTTGACGGAACTCAGTGAAGACCAGCTGGTCGAATACATCAACTGGTGTATCACCAATGGGCTCAACTTCTTTGATCATGCCGATATCTACGGCGGCGGAGCATGCGAAACGATCTTTGCGAAAGCCTTCAAAAAGACTGGCCATCCGCGTAAAGAGATCATTCTCCAAAGCAAATGCGGGATCGTGCCGGGCGTGATGTATGACTTTGACAAAGACTACATTCTGAAAAGCGTAGAAGGTATCCTTCAACGACTGGATACTGACTACCTTGATGTCTTGCTGCTGCATCGCCCAGATGCTTTGATGGACCCCAAAGAAGTTGCCGCTGCCTTTGATGAACTCTATGAATCTGGAAAAGTCCGCCACTTTGGGGTGTCCAATTTCAATCCCATGCAGATTGCATTGCTCCAAAAATATGTCAAACAGCCGCTGCTTGTCGATCAGCTCCAGTTTTCTATCGTCAACAGCTGGATGATCAGCGAAGGCTTTGAAGTCAACATGCCTACCGATGGAGCGATCATGCGCGATGGATCGGTGATTGAATATCTCCGTCTTTATGACATGACCATGCAGACCTGGTCACCGTTCCAGTATGGTGATTGGGAAGGCGTCTTCATTGGCAACCGTGAAAAATTCCCTGAACTCAACGATGTTCTTGACGAGCTTGCTGCTAAATACGATGTTACTCCAACAGCCATCGCGGCTGCCTGGATCTTCCGTCATCCTGCAAGCATTCAATTGATTGCCGGAACAACCAAAATTTCCCGCATGCAGGAAATCATCAACGGCTCGAACATCAATCTCGACCGGGCGGATTGGTATAAACTCTACATGGCTGCCGGCCACCGCTTGCCTTAATCTTCCCACCTCATCAAGCAGACGATTTCAAATTGAAATTCCAGCTGCCAGATCGTGATCGATCAAAAGAACGATTAAACATACAAAGACTCCCGAATTTACGAAGGACCGCATTGAATTGCGAATCCATCAGCATTCAGGAGTCCTTTTATTTTGAACTTTTCAATCCCTGTTTGCGTTTGCCTGATCTCACCATTTTATTGGCGCCTTATTCCTCTTGGATTGGGGCATCAGATCTCATCCATCAATCTTATTTTATAAGTTTAATTTAAAACCATCAAATTCACGTTAATATTAGCTGAACCAGATTGACAGCCATCACTTTTCGTCCTGAACAATTCATATAAATCTAAAAATGGTCGGAAACACCTTTATGAAACGTGCTTCCGACCATTGTGATTTTCACCTGACAGGTGAATGTCAAATGTCTTTAATTCCTGTACAATGTCATTACCA
>JADGIS010000115.1 GCA_015233825.1 Erysipelotrichaceae bacterium RD49 | reverse complement strand
AAAAGGTATCGGATGAGGAAATGTCCAAAATCGATATCACATATTTTGGGAGCGAAACACATTGGAATTACATAATCAAGGGATTTAAGTCCGAATAAATCGGGATTTATTTTTACGCAGTTCCTTAAATGATTTTTGTATCCTGCGCGAATAACGAAGTCTGATTTTTTAGCGAAATGACATTGATAAAAAGCTAGAGAAAAACGTTTGATGAAAAGAACTTTAGATTGGATGACTGCTTGAAGTCAGGCAATGTAAGGGATAAACGCCGACGCGTTTTCAGAAGGGAAGAAAAAGGAAAAACTGGTGCTTTTCTTGGATTGGATGCTCAAAAATCGACCGGATTTGCGGGGGATTTGGTTTTGAAAGTGAAAATGTCCTTTAGGTTTCGCAGCAATTGATTTTGTATTTCCATGCAGGTCCCACCGCTTTTTGCGAGAACTTCCCATACGAATCCGACAAAATCTTTGAGTATTTTCAATTTTGATAATTATTGTTTGCCTTTTAAAATTCAACGTGCTTAAATCTTCGCATAAACGTAGAAGAGAAGTAGTAGGGACTGGAAGCTTACAGAGAGATGGCGGTCGGTGAAAGCCATCAGGGAAAGGTCCCGAACGTGTCTTGGAGTGCGGGTTAATCCCTGCCGTTGTCCGCGTTAAGGATAAAGTGTCCTGATCAGGTTATTTCTATACAAAACCTGTGATCAGGGAAGTTAGGTGGTACCGCGTGATCAGCGCCCTTTCATATCAAGATGGAAGGACGCTTTTTTTATTCAAGACGTCTCGAGGGACGATCATCCCGGAAAGGAAAAATGTTATGAAAAAAACAGTATCAGCAGCTTTATGTTCCGCTATGGCTCTGGCTCTTGCGGCATGCTCTTCCAATACAGCAAGCAGCACTGCATCGACAAGCAGCGCAGCAAGTTCTACTGCAGCAAGCACAAATGAGCCTGAAACCACAATTCTGATTGGTATTTCTCCAGACTATCCGCCATATGAATCTAAGTCTTCTTCTGGCGAGATGGAAGGTTTCGATTTGGAGATGACCGAATGGATCTTCAACTATCTCAATGAACATGGCCACAATTACAAATATGATTTCGAAGAGCTTTCCTTCGATACCATCATTTTCGCTTTGCAGGCCGGCCAGATCGATTTAGGTATTTCTGGTTTCACACGTGATGACAAACGTCAGGGAATTTTCTCGGATTCTTACTATGATTCCGCCCAGGTTCTGGTTGTCGCTGAAGACTCCGAAGTAACCAGCACCAACGACCTGAATGGAAAACTGGTTGGCGCCCAGATGGGTACCACCGGTGAAGAAGCAGCCAACGGTATCGAAGGTGCTGAGGTGCAGGCCGTTAAAGATGCCAATGTTATGATGGAAAACTTAAAAGCACACGGAATCGATGCGGTTGTCATCGATAAGGCGGTTGCCGACAAATACGTATCCGAAGGCGGATTCAAAGTGGTTGGCGAAGCGCTCATGGATGAAGAAAACGTCATCTACTCAACAGAAGACCACAAAGATCTGATGGATCAGATCAACGAAGCCATTCAAGCCTTTAAAGAAAGCGACGAGTATTCAACTCTGACTGAAACTTGGTTCGCTTCTGGAACTGCTGAATAATGGCAAGAGTCTTAACACCAGACAATCTATTGTTTCTGCTTAAGGGCGCGGGGATTTCCCTCGCCCTTGCGCTTGGTGCTTTAGTCATTGGAATGGTGATCGGTGTCCTGATGGCCGCCGGCTGCCTTTCCAAATCAAAAATTTTGAATTGGCTTTGCAAAGGCTATGTGGAGTTATTCCGTGGAACTCCAATGCTTTTGCAGATTATGTTCTTCTATTTAGGGATTCCGGTTTTGATTCGGTTAATAACCGGCGTCAGAGTCCGGATGGATGTGTATGCGGTAGCCTTGACTGCGCTTTCCTTGAACTCGGGTGCCTATCAGTGTGAACTGTTTCGAGCGGGGATTCAAGGCGTTGAGAAAGGGCAGTGGGAAGCCTGTGAAACGCTTGGAATCAGCTACTGGCCGATGATGTTCAAAATCATTCTCCCGCAGGCTTTCAAGCGGATCATTCCGCCTTTGGTATCGGAATTTATTACCCTGATCAAAGACTCATCCCTGGCCAGCTGCATTGGAGCAGCTGAGTTGATGTATAACGTTCAGGTTTTGGGGGTTGAATATTACGATTACCTCACGCCCCTGGTGCTTGCCGGCATCATGTATTTGACGATGACGCTTGTCATCAGCTGGCTGGCCCGCAAACTGGAAAGGAGACTGGCTGTCAGTGACTGATATCAATAGCGAATATATGATTGAGGCCAAAAACCTTTCCAAACACTTTGAAAAACTCCATGCCCTCAATAACGCAAGCCTGAATGTGAAAAAAGGGGAAGTGGTCTGCCTGATCGGTCCTTCCGGATCAGGAAAATCCACTTTCTTACGGTGCATCCATGGTTTGGAGACGCCCGATTCTGGTGAAGTATACCTGGATGGCATCAAGATGGATCCTTCCAATAAGGCGCAATACCGAGCACTGCGCAACAAAATGGGATTTGTTTTCCAGCACTTCAACTTGTTTCCCAATTTGACTGTGTTAGACAACTGCAAATTTGCCCAGACAACTGTTTTAAAACGTTCGGATGAAGAAGCCGAAGCCGTTGCGATGGAGTATTTAGGAAAAGTCGGTTTGACCGATAAAAAAGATGCTTATCCCAACAACCTGTCTGGTGGGCAGAAACAGCGTGTTGCGATTGCCCGAGCTCTTTGCATGAATCCTGAAATTATGCTCTTTGACGAACCAACGTCCGCTCTGGACCCGGAAATGATCAAAGAGGTTCTGGAAGTTATGCAGGAGCTGGCCAACCAGGGGATGACCATGATCGTTGTGACCCACGAAATGGGTTTTGCCCGCAAGGTGGGAACGCGCGTGATCTTTTTGGAAGCTGGCAATGTGATCGAAGATGCGGACAGTGAAGCGTTCTTCACTGCGCCTAAATCCGACCGAGCACAGGAATTCCTGTCCAAAGTCATTTACGATTAAGGAAGGTGCATGATGAAAATTAAGGATTTTCTGACCGAAAAGTGGATGAACGACTACGAACGGCAAGCTCGGTATAACTTGACCGATACTTCTTGCGACGCACTGTCCATGGAAGATCTGCTCGCCTTCCAGCCAGATGCATTGGTAAATCTGCCATTGGATTACGGCTGGATCACAGGAGATCCCGCTTTACGGCAGGAGATCCTTTCTTTATATTCTGATGGCAATCCTCAAACGCTGACCATGACCTGCGGAGCACTGCAGGCTAATGAGGTGGCGATGGCCATGCTATTAGAGCAGGGTGATCATGTTGTGACTTTTACGCCAAGCTACCAGCAGTTTTCTGAATTTCCAAGATGGCTTGGCTGCAAGGTCAGTGAAGTTCCCTATGATCCTCAAGACTGGTCATTAGACTTCGAAAAAGTTAAAGCGGCATTGACAAAAGAGACAAAACTGATCGTCTTTGCCAATCCGAGCAATCCAACGGGAACCTGGTTAGATGGAGACCAGCTTGAAAAACTGGTTTCAATTGCCAAAGAGCAAAGGACCCAAACTGGCCAGCCGCTATGGATTTTATGCGATGAAGTATACCGTGATCCTCTCGAAAAAAAGCAGCCGGCGATCAGCGACTGTTATGAATATGGGGTTTCGACCGGCAGTTTCTCGAAATTATTTGGCTTAGCCGGCCTTCGTTTAGGCTGGGTGAAAGCCAATCCGAAGCTGATTCAAGACATCGATACATTTCGGGACTATACGATGATTTCAGCCGGGCCACTGGTAGAGCGGCTGGGAACGATTGCTTTACAGCATAAAGAGCAGATTCTTGCCAAGACGCGCAAAACAATAGCCGGCAATCTGGCTGTGATCCAAGAATGGCTGAACAAGACGCCCTATTTCTCCTGCGTGCTGCCAAGCCATGGAACGGTTGCGTTTTTAAAAATCCCAGAAGGGGTTTCCAGTGAGAAATTCGCCAAAGATCTGCTTGCACAGACTGGAATCTTTTTTGTTCCTGGCAGCTGCTTTGGCCTGGAAGGCTATGTCAGACTGGGGCTTGGCAAAACGCATGAAGACCTGGCGGGAGTATTGGAAAAGCTGGACGTATGGACCAAAGACTGGCTGGCACAAGCCAGAAACTGATTCTTCATTTCAAGAAATAATCAGCTAACGGCAGTAAGCCGCGATCAACGCATAAAAATGCCGATTGAATTGAATTTCACCGCAATGGACCAATCCATCCATTGCGGTGTTTTTGTATTGTGGCGGATTGTGAAAGAAATTGAAGAAAAATCGATCAGATTGATGCTTAGCCCTTATTCCAATCTAACGTTTCACGATTGAAAGATTTGGGCGTGCTAGAATGGGGAAATGAAACAGCTAAAAAATATCATCCTGTGCGCATTGTGTTTGCTGCTTACAGGATGTCAATCAAAAACAAAAGTGGATCCCACGCTTTCCAATGCCTGGACCTGTACGCAGTCTACAACGGTGATCCGGATTGAAAACAATAACGATACGCTGCAAAAGACTCAGCAGGTTTTTATCCTGCCTTATGACGCAATCCAAACCGATTCCAGTTCCAGTCCCGACCAGGCCAAACAGGAAGCATTAGCCTTATGCGAGCAGATGTTTCAAGACTTAAATGGCGTGACCTTTCAAGGAGAAGCTCAGGAAACCGGCATTCAATGCACACTAACCATCGATTATGCAAAGGCGGATCTTTCGCAGCTCAAAGACGCTTCTCTGACGGAGCAGCTTGGCTTGAAAGAAGGCTATATTTCGTTGTCTGATACGATTGATAAGCTGGAATCCGATGGGTTTGCTTGTCAGGCGGTGAACCCATGAGATACTACATTTCGGATTGTCATTTCTATCATCGCTCTTTGCTGACCAGCATGGACCAGCGGCCTTTTGAGAGCGTGGAAGAAATGAATGAATATATGATCAGCCAATGGAATTCACGGGTCAAAAAGAATGATGAAGTGGTTTTGCTGGGGGATTTCAGCTGGGGAACGGCTGAACAGACTGAAGAGCTCTTACGCAGATTGAACGGCCGCAAGTATCTGATCAAAGGCAACCACGATCTCTACCTGCAGGACAAGAACTTTGATTCTTCCTTGTTTGTCTGGGTTAAGGATTACGCGGAAGTCCATGATAACCGGCGCAAAGTTGTCATGTGTCATTATCCAATGGTCTGCTATAACGGCCAATACCGGCTTGACCAGGAAGGCAATCCCAAAACCTGGATGTTATACGGCCATATTCATAACACCCATGATCAGGATCTCATTGATCAGTATGCCAAAGTGGTAAAGAACAGCAGCCATAAGCGGATTGGCAGCGGGGAAGAAGCACCGATCCCTTTTCAGATGATCAATTGCTTCTGCATGCGCAGCAACTATATTCCTTTGACTTTAGATGAATGGATTGAAGTGGAAAAGAAGCGCCTGGCTGACAAGAAGACAGAAAATAAGCAAGAATCCTTAGAGCGGGAGAACAAAGCATGATGAAGCTGCCTGAATTTCGCAAACAAGTCAAGGCTTTGAGCGATGAGAAAAAAGCGCAGCTTATTGAAGAGATCTTTCGACGGGCAGACAAGCAGAATAAAGCGATGATCGAGATTCTGCTTGAAGGCATCAAATCCGATCAAGAACTGCCCCCGCTCAAAGCGGTAGTGCCTGATTTAAAAGCTGTCGATAAAGACCTGAAGACGATCAAAGACCATTTGGAGATCGGGTATTACTTGATCCGCCGCAGCACACGCAAACGTCTCAAGCTTAAATCCAAGTCGGCTTACCAGCAGATGGTCAAAGCGCCCATCCAGGATCCGGACTACGATCAGGCGGTTGAAAAAATGGAATTGTTGTTCCGGTATGTCTGCGAGATGGATCAATTGTTTTCTCCAAGCTCCAACGAGTTTTTTACGAACCTGCGCACTACCCGGGCTGGGTTTTTTCGGACAATCTGTGCCATGACTTTGGCTAAAGGCTATACGATCGAAAAACTCGGCTCATTGCTCACAACCATCTTCAACACCCAGATTACAGTCTGGGGCGAGTGGTTTATCGAGATGAAAGTGCTGGAGTCTTTCTTGAAAAATGGCGATATCCGCCTGGATATGCTCGATTACTGCCAGGAGCAGATTCAAAAGACCTATGCGCAGAAAGAGGCGGATCCAGAAAGAACAAATGCTGCCTATTCTTTGCGGCAGGTTTGTCTGTATGCTATGTTTTTCTATATTCTGGAAAGCTACGAATCTACGCCAGACGATGCAAAGAAACAAATAGAGACCGTTTTACAGCCAAACGATGCGAAGCTGTTTTTGCGCGAGATTCTTCCCGAGGCTGAAGACTATTATGAAGAAGCCGCACAATGGGAAACAATATAAGGACGATTTCGGCGTTGAAGTAGCTGTAAGTGAACGAAAATAAATTGATCGAAGAAACCAGAAAAGCGGGTTTCTGCTCTGTCGAATAGGACAGCAGAAACCCGCTTTTCTTTATTGCCTGAGTAAAAAGAAGTAATAAAAACCGGCAGATCACAGGATCTGCCGGTTGATTTCAAAATGGTGACGCGTACGGGATTCGAACCCGTGAATGTATGCGTGAAAGGCATATGAGTTAACCGTTTCTCCAACGCGCCATCTGTGAAGTACTGCGCCTTTGCGCTCATTTATAATATCAGATCCAAACCGATTTGCAAGCAAAAATGCAAATAAAATTTTAAAGATCAATACCGGTTAATAATAACTTTACTAGATGACATACTAGTCTGTTCAAGATCATGACAAGGAAGATCAATCAATATTGATGACCAAGCGATCAAGCTGCAACCAGCTTAAAAGAAGAAAAGCATCTTTGGATGAAAGTTCTCTGTTTAGGCTGGCGTTATAGTGGCAAGACCAGATCGCGGCTTTTCCAATCATGACCCAGCCGTGATTGATGCCATAAAGCCAAATTTCTTTGAAAAGTACAAAACCAAAAGAGCAGGCAATAAAAAACGGCAGATCATTTGCCCTGCCGGTTGATTTCAAAATGGTGACGCGTACGGGATTCGAACCCGTGAATGTATGCGTGAAAGGCATATGAGTTAACCGTTTCTCCAACGCGCCAGATTTGTTTTGTCTGTGCCTCGATCAGTACTCGCTTAGAATACCAGATCCTGAGTGGAATGCAAGCTATTCAACAAAAAATATTTTTAAAAGGTTATACTCAACTAACTAAACGAAGCTCGACAGTCCTTCTGTTTTTGAGAGTTCATAGAAGAAAGCATAAAGTGAATCAAGCGAAGAAGTAAGACTTGAAGGAGGAATGTTAAGTTTCTAATTATTTAGTAAAATCTGATACTTTCTAATAATATCTTCTAACGAATTATCATTGCATAAATTATGCTTCTAATTCTTGGGCTGTTTATTGAAAACGTGACTTTATTCTTGACTTTCGAGATAGAATTTGGATGAAAAGTGAAGATAAAATGCCGATTATGGTTGTTTTAACTTTCGTCTCTACTTTATAAGAAAATAATCGGAACTTTTATAAGGATAAATAACGTAAATATTGCGTGATTATATTGACACTCTTTGGCACTTAGCAGATAATGAATCTACATAAAGAGTTTGATTTATCTTTATCCTTTTCCAGACTCAAATTTATAGCGGAGAAGTGACTGCGCTTTTGTTTTTGCCATTGGGGATTTCAACGACAAAAAATTGAAGCAGGGTCATGAAGAATGAAGAGCTGTCTTGAAGAGTTTGTATAGGGTATGACTTTGGTGCTTCTTATTATTTTTGGCTGTTATACGAGTTGAGAAAATATGAGGTGGACGTTGAGATTGATCAGACACTTTTGCTAAGAGGAAAAAGTGCAGATGAACCGGATCAAAAAGAACATCAAGCAATACTCCAAGAAACTGGATCAGCCAACTATGATGGCGTTGGATAACACCTGCATTCAGTACGGAAATGCCTATAACTATTTCACTCCCCGCTATTCAGGGATTAACAGCAGTGCAATTACAATCTCTCAAACCAGTACCAGAAAAAATTGCCGTGATGTCCTTGTTAAAGATAAAGCCTTTCAAAAACAGATAGCAAAAGTTCCAGCCAGATTCTGGAAATCTGCTTTAGATGATGCGGGATCAACAATTCGTTCTATGTGGTCAAATCTTTTAAACAAGGCTAGAAAGAAGATTGCAGAGAATGAAAACCTCAACGACGACCAAAGACAGTACTGTTTTTGGTGCCTGTCCGGCCAGCGGCAGATTTCGCCGGTCCTGGCTTATGAAGAGCCAGAACTGCCAAAGAGTCTGAAAAAGCGTGAATTTGACCGCCACCAGTTGGATAACCTTCTTCGCAGAACGATCCGCAAATGTAAAGGGGCAATTCCTGTAAACAGAAAAAAGCGGTCGTTTCTGATTGATGCCCAGCAGTATTCTTACCGGGATACAGAGGAAGGAACATTCATTGAGATCAGCACAATGGATTTCAGAAAAAGAATTTCTATCCCGGTAAAAGACAAGAATCATCTGAAAGGCAGCCTGCGAGTCGTTGTAGATTTCGATAATTCATCGGTAGTCATCAACAGCCTGATCATGGCCAAAAAGAAAAAAAGAAAACCAGGAAGAAGAAAAACAATTGGTCTTGATAAAGGAATGAAAAAGACAGTCGCAACCAGTACTGGAAATGTTTATGGGACGGATGTAAATGGCTTTGCCAAGGAAAAATCAGATTGGGAAGTGGAAAGAAATGCCAATCGAAACAAACAACGGTCAGTTTGGCTGAAGCTTCTTGAGAGTGGTAATGATCAATTGGCTGATATTATACTGGCCAATAACATCGGAGATAAGCACTACACTAAGCAAGCCAATCGAAAGCAGGAACCCATTAAAAGCTGCATGAATCATGCTCTTGATGAATTTTTTGAAACCGAAAATCCCAAAGAGATCGTTATCGAGAATCTGACCTGGTCAAAATGGAACCGCAGCAAGAGCCCTGGCGTCAACCGAAGGTTGTCGTCCTGGATGAAGGGATACCTGGATGAAAGACTTAACTATAAAGCTGAGCAGTATAACTGCAAGGTCACCTATGTGAATCCGGCCTATACAAGCCAGCTTTGTCCAAAGTGCCATCATTTAGGCGTCCGACAGGGTGAATCATTTAGGAATAGTCCCTAATCTAACTGATTGTTTAACACAAGATAACATCTGAGTTCTGAAGCTTTCTTTTTATGACATGTTAGAATTTCTCTCAAAAGGAGGTTCGCTATGTCTATTCATTCAGAAAC
>JADGIS010000114.1 GCA_015233825.1 Erysipelotrichaceae bacterium RD49 | reverse complement strand
ATGAGTGTATCTACTTTTCGTAGAATTCATTCAACTATTGGCAAAAAAGTACCCTGAACCAAGATATGGTACAGGGCAGATTTACGACTAAGAAATTATTCAAAATGTCATTGAGACGAAACACTAGTAGGTAAACGCCCTGCAGTGGATGTAAAGCAAGTCGGATCCTTTATGGAGAAGACGCATCTTTGAAGGAATGTCGTGATTGTCGCGATATTTTCCAACTGTATGCCGGCTACCAGATGGGTGAATTTTCCGGCGTGGAGCCTAAAAAAGTTGAACTTTATCAGATCGGGGATATTCTCAACTACTATACGATTCTGCTTGCAGATATCGATATCAACTATCGGGGTATGGATCTGACTGAATTTGAGGAAAAATATGGGGCTGGTACTGAGGAAGTCTTTAATCAGCTCGCTGCTGAACCTGGTATTTTCTTTGCCTATTATTATGGCTATTACCAGATCGATGCCCTGCGCCAGAAAGCTCAAGAGCAGCTGCAGGGCCAGTTTGATGATGTCGAATTTAACAATGCACTGCTTCGCAGCGGCTCTGTCAATTACGCCATTGTTGAAAAGAGCATTGACCGCTACATCGAAGAAGCACCCAAGAAATATAGTTATGACGTTTGATCTTTTGGAGGGCCAAGCTCCTCTAAAAGATTTCAATCATCCTCTTCAGCCAGCAAACGACGATAATGAGCAAGGCTGGCTCAACCCCCAATCCAAACATCAGCAAGAGAAGTTTTAACGACTGGCCCATTTCATTGTGGGTCCGATGCAAAGCTTCTCTTTTTGTTTTGGTCTTCCATTTTTAAAGTTCGCTGTTCACCCATTCATTACCCTGCCCTTAACCTTGCCCTCGCTTTTCATCCAGTAAAAAATTTCGTATTTGGTGCATCTGGACCAATGAGACTGGTGTGGGGCGGCACTTGCAATTCCACTCCAAAAGAGATTGTTCAAAGAGAGCCAGTGGCTGTTTTTCGAGCCTCTTTCATCCGCAATCCTATTAGCCGTTTTTACGAAAGATAGGCGTTTTTCCTCATTTCCATCTCGTTTTCGCTCTATTTTTAAACTTTCAGGCAAGTTTGTGAAAAAATTATTGAAAAAAAGTTGATTTTTGAAGTCCCTTTCACCTTTCGATTCAATGTTTAAACTTTTCTCGGGAATTGATCTTTTTGGCTTTCGGTCCATCTGGAATGCCGCTATACTAATCCCTGAACCCTCTAATTCCACCTTGAAAAGACGGCTTAGAGGGAGACAGACGGTTTTGTGAATACATGTTGCATGCGATTGACAGTTCGCCGTCTTGTCTTTTGAAATATTCTAAATTATCCAATTGTTCTATTTATATTCTGCATCCAGGATGCAGATGGCTGTTTAGCCGCTGCCTTTTGGAGATCCATTTCTCGTTTCTGGTCTTAAAAGCTGCTGCTGGCCAGTTTTGAACAATCCAAAATTCATTGATCCCCTTGGTGGGATCCATTTCCATCAGGCTTTGATATGCTAAAGCCTCATACCCATCCGATTTTCATCAGATGTTTAGTGATAAAAAGAAAAGGAGAGACGCCCATGAAAGTGATTAAACGAAGCGGTGAAGAAGTCATCTTTAACGTCGCTAAAATCGAAAACGCAATCCGTAAAGCGAACAAAGCCACTACGCATAACCAGTTAACAGAAGAAACCATTCTCCAAATCTCCGGCCAGATCGCCGAAGACTGCGAAAAGCTCACCCGTGCAGCCGGTGTAGAAGAAATTCAGGACATGGTAGAAGCAGCTTTAATGAGCCATGGCTACTATGCGGTTGCTAAAAATTACATCACCTACCGCTACGAACGGGCCCTTGTTCGTAAAAACAACTCCACTGACCAGCAGATCATGTCTTTGCTTGAACGCAACAACGAAGAAGTCAAGCAGGAAAACTCCAATAAAAACCCACTTGTCAACTCCGTCCAGCGCGATTACATGGCCGGCGAAGTATCCAAAGATATTACCCGCCGCTTCCTGCTCCCCCACGACATTATGGAAGCGCACGACAATGGAATCATTCACTTCCACGATTCCGACTACTTTGCGCAGCACATGCATAACTGCTGCCTGGTCAACCTGGAAGACATGCTCCAAAACGGAACCGTCATTTCCGAAACAATGATCGAAAAACCACACAGCTTCTCGACAGCCTGCAATATTGCCACCCAGATCATTGCCCAGGTCGCCAGTTCCCAATACGGCGGCCAGTCCATTACTCTGTCCCACTTGGCGCCATTCGTGCAGATCTCCCGTGAAAAAGCGCGGGCCGAAGTTTTTGAAGAACTGCAGTCCATGAACCTGCCCACCGACGATGAAACCGTCAATGAAATCGCCGAAATGCGCGTTCAAAAAGAAATTGAAAAAGGCGTGCAGACCATTCAGTACCAGGTCATCACCCTAATGACCACCAACGGCCAGGCCCCATTCATCACCGTCTTCATGTACCTCAATGAAGTCGATGATCCGCAAACCAAAGCTGACCTGGCTTCCATCATCAAGGCCGTTCTCGAACAGCGCATCCTCGGTGTCAAGAACGAAAAAGGCCACTACATCACCCCTGCCTTCCCAAAACTGATCTATGTTCTGGAAGAAGACAATATCCATCCCGACAGCAAGTACTACTATCTGACTAAGCTGGCTGCCAAATGCACCGCCAAACGGATGGTTCCGGACTACATCTCTGAAAAGATGATGCTCAGCCTCAAAATCGATGCCAACGGCAATGGAAACTGCTATCCAGCCATGGGCTGCCGCTCGTTCTTAACACCATACGTCGATGCTGATGGCAAGCCAAAATACTATGGCCGTTTCAACCAGGGTGTTGTAACCCTCAACCTCGTTGATATTGCCTGCTCTTCCCATGGTGATCCCAAAGAATTCTGGCGCATCTTTGATGAACGCCTGGATCTGTGCTACAGAGCGCTCATGATCCGTCATAACCGCTTGCTTGGCACACCAAGTGACGTTGCCCCAATTCTCTGGCAGAATGGCGCTTTGGCCCGCTTAGAAAAAGGCGAACCAATCGACAAGCTGCTCTTTGGCGGCTACTCCACCATTTCCCTTGGCTATGCCGGCTTATGCGAATGCGTCTACTACATGACCGGTGTTTCCCACACTGATCCAAAAGGCTACCAGTTTGCAAAACGCGTCATGGACTACCTCAATGCTGCCTGTGCCAAATGGAGAGCTCAAAATAACATTGATTTCTCCTTGTATGGAACGCCAATGGAATCCACAACTTACAAATTCTCCAAAAAACTGCAAGACCGTTTCGGTGTCATCCCCCACGTAACCGATAAGAACTACATCACCAACTCTTATCACGTTCATGTCACCGAACCCATCGACGCGTTCAAGAAACTGACTTTTGAATCCCAGTTCCAGAAACTTTCACCAGGTGGAGCCATCTCCTATGTTGAAGTTCCAAACATGGAAAACAATCTGCCAGCCGTTATGGCTTTGATCCAGCATATCTACGATCACATCATGTATGCCGAGCTGAACACGAAGTCTGACTATTGCCAGGAATGCGGCTACGAAGGCGAAATCGAAATCGTTGAAGATGACAGCCACAAATTAATCTGGCGCTGCCCGAACTGCGGCAATACTAACCAGGATACAATGAACGTTGCCCGCCGCACTTGCGGATACATTGGCACCCAGTTCTGGAATCAAGGAAGAACCCAGGAAATCAAAGAAAGAGTCACCCATCTATAAGATTTATTTTTAAGCTTTGGAAAGATACAATTGAAAAGCGCACAAGATCTATTTTTCCTACCTTGATTTGATTAGATATGGCATTAGGAACTGCTTTATATAATGCAGTTCCTTTCTTAGCCTTCTTTAATATAACGGACTCATTTTAAAATTGGCTTACTAAAACAAACGTGAAATGCCTTATAGATAAGGTGTTTCACGTTTTTATATCTTCTGCTTAGTGTGCTTTTTCTGGTGAAGTCTCGAAGGTCTTTGCCTGCCATTGACAGTTCCGGCTATCTTCACTAAGTTACAACCAAGGGCCAGCAGTTCAAAGCGCTGCCGCCTCTTTTGATAAAACTAAAAAGTCTAGAGGGAAAGATATGAAATATAACAGATTGATTCCAGAATTGACTGTAACAAACATCGACCGTTCAAAAAACTTTTATACGGAACTACTTGGTTTCGAAATTGAATACGAACGGGCAGAGGATAAATTTATTTTCCTTTCCTTAGAAGAAGCTCAAATTATGATAGAGGAATTTCATAGGGATGGATGGAATGTTGCAGATATGCGTTTTCCATTTGGACGAGGCATCAATTTTTCCATTGAAGTTGACGAGATAGAATCAATTGATCAAAATATTTTACAACGCAATTCCCCACTATATCGCCCATTGATGACAAATAAATATGAATCCAACAGCGAAGAAATAATTCAAAGAGAATTTTTGGTACAAGATCCTGACGGATATTTGCTGAGAATCACGCAAGAATGATCAGATCGAAGAAGAATTTGGCTTGAAAATCGCTCCGGATGCCTAAGCTCCTTATTGCAAGGGGCTTTTTTATTGGGAAATCATTCTTTTTTTAGGCATCATCAATCGCCAAATACGAGAGTTGATTTTCTATCCTCATGATAAAGTGATCGCTAATCGCACGCTAATCGCACGAGTACGAATATAATCGCACGCGTGCGATTAGCGTGCGATTATGATACGATTATCCCGATAAAAGGAAGGAGACTTATGCTATGAGAACTATTCCGGAAAAAGAAACATTAACTATCGAATTTAAAAGCGATAGGAATTGCTTTCCAGATAAACCTTTAGTAGAAGAAGTCGTCGGAATGACCAACGCAGAAGGTGGAGAAATCTATCTTGGAGTTGAAGATCATGGAGAGATTACAGGCGTTCATAAAAAGCATAAAGACTCTATCGGGCTTCAAGCCATGGTTGCAAATAAGACTGTACCCCCTGTTGCCGTTACAGCCGCTTTGATTGAAGATGAAGGTAAACAGATCCAAAAAATCGAAGTTCCTAAAAATTTAAACAATATTACTGCAACCAGCGACGGAAAAATCGTAAAGCGACGAATTAATGCCAATGGTGAACCAGAAAATCGGCCGCTCTATCCATACGAAATTCCATCTCGGTTATCTGAACTCGGTCGCCTTGACTTTTCTGCTTCTATTCTCACGAATGCTGATCTCGATGATCTTGATTTGTCCCTTCTTTCTGCTCTTCGATCCATGATCACAATGCAAGGAGGCGATGGAAGTCTGCTTGAACTAACGGATGAAGAACTCCTTCAATCCCTTCATCTCATCCAGATGTCCAATCATCAAATTCATCCTACTGTAGCTGGTCTGCTCCTGATTGGAAAACCACAAAAGATTCGTGAACTTCTACCCACTGCTGAATCGAGTTTCCAAGTTCTGAATGGAACAGATGTCCTGATTAATAAACAATCTTTCGATCCACTTTTGGTTACCTTACCTCGTTTTATGGACTACTTTGCTGCCCGTAATCCGGAAACGGAAGTAGAAGAAGGACTTTTCCGGGTTCCAATTCCCGAGTTTTCTCGACGCGCTTTTCGTGAAGGAATCATGAACGCGTTTAGTCATAGGGACTATACGATTTTACGTCCTGTTCGTGTATGCATTGAAGATGATGGATTGATCATCAGCAATCCCGGCGGCTTTGTAGAGGGAGTGACCATCGATAATCTTCTGACAGTTGATCCACATGGACGAAATCCACTTCTGACAGACATTCTCAAAAGAATCGGACTGGCCGAAAGAACCGGAAGAGGTGTGGACCGAATTTTTGAAGGATCCATCTCGTATGGAAGACCGCTTCCCGATTATTCAGAATCCACTTCCAGCAATATTAAGCTTTTCATTCCTCGTGCAAAAGCGGATGTTGATTTTATAAAAATGATCTCCGATTTACAGATGCAAAGAGGAGGCACAATTTCTATCCAGCAGCTTTTAATTCTCTCTTATCTGCAGTCGATGAGAAGGCTAACTTTGGAGGAATTTTCCCAACTCCTTCATCTTCCCGTTTCACGAATTCGGCCAAATCTAGAAATCTTAGTAGAACTTGGAGTTATTGAAGCACACGGAACCAGAAATCAGCGAGATTATCTTCTTAGTCAAGACGTTTATAAAATGCAAAATAATTCTTTTGGCTATTTACAGCAGACTTCTACTGACGAATCTGCATTAGAAAAAAAGATTATGGAGAAAGCGGCTTCCCCTGCTGGAGTTACCACTAGAGATATGATCAGCAGCCTCAATATGTCAAAAGGTCAAGCCTATCGAATGTTAAAACATTTAGTAGATTCTGGGAAACTCACCAAAGAAGGAGCAGGCCGTAGCACCCGTTACGTTATCCGAAAAGAATAAAGGTCATTTTCCATCCTTCTTCGAAAGTTCACGACACCAGTTGCTTCATTAAATAACGGTATAAACAATGAGCATAGGAACGCCTTGAAAATAAGTCCCTATAAGTCAGCTTTTGAACCCTTTGATTCGATAGTTCCATTTATTTACTTTCCCAAAGTATGTGATATCGATGGCATCCATCTCTTCGTCTGAAACTTTTTGGCCGAGTGAATACTTATGGTTGTCAACTACACATTTAACAATCAGCCCCTTCTTAGTGGTTGTAGAGCCAATCAGTTCGACAACTGTTTCAATATCGATAAGAGGTTTGCCTTGCCAATTTCGACTGATATAGCAGAATAACCGGTGCTCAATTTTGTTCCATTTACTTGTTCCAGGTGGAAAGTGGCTGACCCAGATCTCTAATCCGGTTTCTTCAGCTAACTTTGCAAGATCTTTTTTCCAGAGCCGGCACCGGCTTGAGTTGCTGCCGCCTCCATCGCAGTTAATATAGAGTCGGTCTGCGTCGGGGAAAGTAGAATGGCCGATTGTCCACCACCATCTCCAAACAGTGTTTTACATGTCTGTAAGAAAATCTATTTGGCTTTTATACAGTTATCTTACATAATCAAATCACTTATCCGTCCAATTATTTTAAATTCCATTGGTTTATAAAACATGCTGACTTCAGCCCATAACAAACCATCTTGGCTTTCTCTTCACCAAAGCCTCAGAAAGGAGACTTCTATGTTGAATCGTTTGAAATCTGGCATCTATTTGCTTCTTTTGAGTCTTGTATTGACCGGCTGTTCCAAGCAATCTACTGTGGCCAAGCCTTATGAAACAGTCAAAGAATCTATTCCTTTGGGTTCGTCTGATACTAAGTCTTTAAATACGAAGGACCAGAACTTATTGTTCGAGTTGATGAATAGCTGCGCCAGACAGAGTGCGCTGGAAGAATTCAAGCAGCCGGCCGTTATCATCAGCAGCCGGCTCGGACAGACAAACTACCAGATCCTTTTTGAACAGGGCGGCTATCTTTATGACATCGAATTGCTAGAAAATCTGCCTGATCATGCATTGAACTGGTGCAATGCCAGACGCGTCAAAGATGGCAAGCTGAATGCGGTGAATATGAGCAAAGTCGAAGGATCTGAAAGTACTTTTACAGCGAATTCTGTCTTTGACCGCGATGCATTTTGGGATGGCGATAATACCAACCAGATCCAGCAATGGGTTCTTGAAGCCATAACAATGGATTCTACATTTCTTGTTCGGGAATTTAGCCAGTATTTTGAAGTCTGGCTCCATGCTTCTTCGGATACTCAGCAGCAATACGGTTGGCGGATCATCGACTTTGAAGGTCTGCAAAAAGCTGTTTCCAACTCCCGCTTGGCGAAATTAGGGACGACAATTCCAGCTGATATTTTCGGTACCTTCACAGTCTTTTCCGATGGAGCCATTATCAATTGGAACAATTCATCGACTTCAGACACATCCTTTCCAGACGGTATTCAGGATTATGGCGGAATCCGGCCGCTTGATGGCATGAACACCCAATTCTGGGTCGATTTCTTTAACAATCTTCCACCCGAACAAACCCAAGTCGATCTCAATGGCGCCTGGCCGGCTGTCTTCCCCGCTCTTTAAAAACTTCAATCTCCATTTTAGGTTCTGTTTCATTTCGCAAGACAGAACCTTTTCTTTCGAAACTGTTTTCTGGCTCTTTTTAAAGGATCGATTCATCTGGAATTCACCTATAATGGAGCTATTGAAAGATTGAATTGTTGGTGAAGTTTTTTACCAATCTGCATAACTAAGGGGAACCAAACTTTATGTATAAATACAAATATCCTGTCTGCGATCTCCATTGCGACACAATCTTACGGCTGCGTGATGCCAGAAAAGCCGGCGAGCCGCGATCGCTGCGATCCAATGATTTTTCGGTGGATTTAAAGAAAATGAAAGAGAGCCATGTCACAGTTCAAACCTTTGCACTATTCACCGATCGCAAAAACAAGGCGGGCTATTCACCCGAACATGAGGCATTAAGTTTATTGAACGAATACAACCAGCAGATTGCCGCAAACCGCGATGTGGTGATTCCTATCCGAACAACGCTTGATTTGGACCGCGTATATAAATATGGATATCTTGGCACATTGTTATCTTTGGAAGAGGGAGACGTGATGTTCCAGGATCTAGATTTACTGGAATTCTGGTATGACGCCGGTGTGCGGATCATCGCTTTGACCTGGAACTATCCTAACGCCATTGGGGCACCCAATATTTCCTTTGAAGAAATGGAAGATGTCGATTACCGCATTCCTTCCCCGCTTTTTCGAGTCGAAACTGAAAAAGGCCTGACAGAGTATGGTAAAGCCTTTGTCCGCAAGTGCGAAGAACTCGGTATCTTAATTGATGTTTCTCATTTAGGAGACAGGGCGTTTTGGGATGTGCTGGAAATTGCGACCAAGCCGGTCATTGCTTCTCACTCCAATGCGCGGGCACTTTGCAAAGTCAGCCGCAATCTGGATGATGACCAGATCCAGGCCATTGCGAAAACCGGCGGCGTGATTGGATTGAATTTCTGTGCCGATTTTCTTAAAGAAAATGACGACAATCAGTCGCATATTGCCGATATGGTTGCCCATATCCGTCATCTCAAAGAAGTCGGCGGTATTGATGTCTGCGCCATTGGTTCTGACTTTGATGGCATTGAATCTGATGTCGAAATCCAGGATGCATCCCAGCACCAGAAGCTTGCTGACGCTCTGTTAGCTGATGGATTCACAGATGAAGAAGTACACAAAATTATGGGGGAGAACATTGTCCAGCTCCTTCATCGTATTTTGAAATAAACTTGATTCTACGTCTTTATTTCAACTAGTGTTTCGTCTCAATGACATTTTGAATAATTTCTTAGTCGTAAATCTGCCCTGTACCATATCTTGGTTCAGGGTACTTTTTTGTCAATAGTTGAATGAATTCTACGAAAAGTAGATACACTCAT
>JADGIS010000113.1 GCA_015233825.1 Erysipelotrichaceae bacterium RD49 | reverse complement strand
GGTAATGACATTGTACAGGAATTAAAGACATTTGACATTCACCTGTCAGGTGAAAAGCACAATGGTCGGAAGCACGTTTCATAAAGGTGTTTCCGACCATTTTTAGATTTATATGAATTGTTCAGGTCATTTGACGAAATAATCCTTCAACGACTTAATCATTAGAAAAATCTTTAAATCATGACGAAAAAAATAGTTTACGTGAGAAAAAATCTAGAATCATGAGATAATTATGGTGATTCGAATGATTAGGCAAGTTTTAATATAAAGCCTGGTGATACGTCTTAATTGATATGAGGAGATAGGATTCAAAATCTTACTAAGATAAATTACTAACTGAAAGGAAATTGCTGATGGCTGACAAAAAACAATTTAGATTTGGGCAACAAGTATCAGACGAGGAATTAGAACAGACATTGCTTCATCTCAAGGAGGACTGTCAGACGGAAATTAAAGAAGCTAAACAGCTGCCGAAGAGTTTCTGGGAAACATATTCGTCTTTCTCAAATACGGATGGTGGAGACGTTGTGCTCGGTGTCAGAGAAGACTCTCCAGTAAATGAACTTGTTGGTTTGAGTAATACTAACCAAGTTTTGAAAGATTTATGGAATGGTTTGAGCAATCCTAATAAGGTAAATATCCGGATCCTCCAAAATTCTGATGTCATCACCAGAAAGATTGGAGATAAGGAATTTGTATTTATTAGAGTTCCTGAAGCTCACTTTCATCAA
Source organism: Erysipelotrichaceae bacterium RD49 (assembly GCA_015233825.1). GTDB lineage: Bacteria > Bacillota_I > Bacilli_A > Erysipelotrichales > Erysipelotrichaceae > Allobaculum. The sequence goes on along the minus strand of JADGIS010000113.1, from coordinate 8,691 downwards.
AAGCCAATTTACTTGAATGGTAAGCTAGATAATACGTATATTCGAACAGGAGACGGAGATCGAAAAGCTACAAACAATGAAGTAGCCACTATGATGCGTAATCAGTCTCGGAATGCCGATTCACAGGTTGCCAAAGGAATGGGAATTGCTGATCTGGATCCTCTGACACTTGCTAAATTTAAGAATGTTATCAATTCTAGGTATCCCGCCCAACACTTCGCTACATTCACAGATGAAGAATTCTTAATTCGTTTAGGTGGAGCAGTCCGGAATCGTGAAAGTGGAGAATTTGAACTGTTTACAGGCACGATTCTTCTTCTGGGGAAAACGAATGTAATCAGTGAGTTGTTTCCTCACTTTCATTTAGACTATTTTGAATTTGATCCATCTTCTGAAAATCGCTGGACATTCCGTATTTCAGATAACGACTACTTAATTGAAGAGATCAATCTTTTTTCGTTCTTTGAGAAAGTCTTAAATAGAATTTCTGCTATTGTGAAAGAACCTTTTGGTTTGGACGACAATATTGTTCGAAAACCAGATGGAGGTGTAACATTACGTGCTTTACGGGAAGCTTTGGTAAATAGTTTGATTCATTCTGACTATCAAATTGCAGATTCTTCAGTACGAATTGAAGTCAGACAGGGACAATTTACATTTAAAAATCCTGGACAAATGCTGATTCCTGAAGATAGTTTTTTTGTCGGTGGACATTCAGTTGTACGAAATGAAGTGCTAATGAAATTATTTTCGGCAGCTGGATTCTCAGAACGCCAAGGATTTGGTGGGAGTCAGATTTTTTCTAGCTCTTCCGCGAGGGACTATAAACTCCCTGAAATAAAAACATCCCTTACGCAAACAGAACTTTTATTTTGGACTGAACCAGCTCACCAGACTGAACAAGTACAGAATGACTATGAGCGTTTTGTTCTGAATATCTTTAAAGAAAATGCGAATATTCGATATTCGTTTTCTCAATTAAAGGAAAAAACTCACTTAGGAGAGTATCGTTTACGTAAAACTCTTAATAAACTTCAGCAAAAGCAACAGATTGAAATGCAAGGAGCTGGACGTGGAACGACATATGGTCTGTTAGAGAACTGACTCTGGCTGTAATAAGGAATTAGATTTCAACTTTATAAAAGTATCGTGATGAAAGAATCGATTTGCATTCGAAAAAAAGGCGAATCGTGAGAAAATCACGATTTTTCTCACGATTCTAACGATTCAAAGAAAGAGCGTGATTTCCATTCAAAAAGGCATCCTGCAACGAATCTGGATTTCCAGATCGTTTGGGATGCCTTTTGGCTGATCGTATCAATGGATTTGGGTCAGTGAACAGCGAATGTTGATTTGTTTTCGGATAAGAAGAACTGCTACTTGGCTTCTTCTTTAAGCTGAATCTCTTTCCAGGAAGGATCGCACGTAGCCAAAAAAGACTGGATATCGGCGATTTCTTCCTGGGTTGGAGTAGAAGCCTTTTTGCCAAGCAGAGTCAGGAAGTTCTGGCGGATCGCCTGCTGGAGAGTATCCTGGTCCAGATCTTTGAATTCCGCAATCTTCGCTACCGTATCCGCAACAAAGGCAGGTTCATTGGGATGGCCCCGATGGGGAACGGGTGAAAGATAGGGGGAGTCCGTTTCGGATAACAGGTGGTCTATCGGGCATGCTTTCACATTGATCGGTCCCTGCTTGTTGTTTTTATAAGTAATGGGTCCTGCAAACGAGATATACATGCCGTGTTGGAGAGCTTCTTCCATGATCGGCTCGGATCCGGAAAAGCAATGCAGAATCACGGGTGTTTTGGCATACTGTTCAAGCAGATCCATCGTATCCCGGCTGGCTTCGCGCATATGGATGGAGATCGGAAGACCAGCCTCATTGGCGATTTCAATCTGGGTTTTAAAAAGTTCTTTTTGCAGGTCTTTAAAGCTGGTATCCCAATAGTAGTCCAGACCGATTTCGCCTAGAACGTCCATACGGCCGGATAAGGCTTCAGCTTTTAAAAATTCCAGATCTTCTTTGGTGATCTCTTTAGCATCGCCTGGATAATAGCCAAAGGCGACTTTTAAATGTTCAGGGGATTTGGTTTTCAGGTCAAGTGCCCGCAAGTATTCTGTTTTATTGGTGCACATGATCATCATCAAATCCACATCGGCATTTTTCGCGTTTTCCAAGGTTTCATCAATGTGGGAATAAATCTCATCACAAGTTAAATGGCAATGGGTATCGGTAATCATTCAGACTGGCCTTCTTTAGCAGCATTGGTTTTGAAGATTTTTACTTTTGGTTTCTCTTCCGCTTCAGGACCAGGACGGCCGTATTTCACATAGCCTAGCGATTCGATGATTTCTTCCATGGCCTGGCGGGTATCATCACGATGCAGCGCAAATTCAACCTGCGCCTGCAAGAAGCCCTTGCGATCCCCCACGTCATAACGGTCCCCATCAAACTGGCAGGCATACACCGGTTCTTCTTGGGCAAGTCTGTCGATTGCATCGGTCAGCTGGATTTCATTGCCTTTGCCGGCTTTCTGGTCTTCGAGTTTATCAAAGATATCGGGACTTAAAACATAACGGCCTAAGATTGCCATGTTGCTTGGGGCATCTTCAAAAGCTGGCTTTTCAACGAAGTGGGACACTTCGCTGATGCGGTCGGTAACGGCTTTGGAAGGGGCGATGATGCCATATTTGGAGATGTTTTCATCCGCTACAGGCTGCACACCGACCACACTGTGGCCCGTATCTTCATAGACATCCATTAACTGGCGGATGGCCCCCTTGCCATTGCGGTTGACAACGATATCATCACCAAGCAAAACCGCGAATGGTTCATCGCCGACAAAGCTGCGGGCACATAAAATCGCGTGGCCCAAGCCTTTTGGGGTTTTCTGGCGGACGGAAACGACATTGACCATATTGGTAATATCTTCAACCATCTTTAAGTGTTCCAAGTCATTGCTTTCCTTCAGTTTTTCTTCCAGTTCAAAGGAACGGTCGAAATGGTTTTCGATCGACTGCTTATAGGAGTTGGTGACTAAGCAGATCTCTTCAATTCCCGAATTGACTGCTTCTTCGATAATGTATTGAATCGTTGGAATGTCGACGATCGGGAGCATTTCCTTTGGAATGGCTTTGGTTGCCGGTAAAAAGCGGGTTCCAAATCCGGCAGCCGGAATAACGGCCTTGCGAACTTTATTTTTATTGTTTTTCATAGGGGTCCTTTCAGTAGGTCAATATGAGATAGAAATGGGGGGATGAAACAGAAACTGAGCAGATTCAAAACAGAATAGACCGGTTCCTGCCTCAAGGTGAAAAGAGCAGCCTGTATCGAAAGCCTCTCTCAACGAGAACAGTCTCGACCAGGAAAAGTGAAAGCCAAGGGACGAGTTCCAATTCAGAAACCGATTCATCAGCCAACAGAAAGCAAAAGCCTTCTTTTAGTCCTCTTTCAAGTCAATCACAAATTCCAATTTCAAATCTGCATGGGATCTATCCTATATTTTATAAGCTTCAGGCGTCTGAAGCAAAAGACCAATCCGGGCGGGAGTGGTTCTTGAAGATTGCCTGTCATTTCCAAGCGGATCTTGTAAAAATGTACCAGTTTCCAAAGCGATGAAAACGTCCTGATGGTTTTTCAGACGAATGTCAAGAGGTGAAAATGGTCTTTTTTTCAGGGAAGGGTATTTCTTGCTATAATGAAAATCGATCCATTGCGCCCGCAAATTCATCTTTGATCCAAATAACGGGCTTTTTTGATGTTTGGGCTTTGATCTCTTAGACTACGCGCAAAGGCAGAAAGAGTGATTAAAGCCGTTGGTCAAAAACAGGATCCCAAAAGCCAGGCGGTAAAGCCTTAAAAGCAGGGGAAAATCCGAAATGTGAACTCAAACCTCAATCCTGTTTTGATGGTCAGGACAAACGGATCCAAAACAGACTTTAAACACGGACTCACAGATTTTTAAGGTGGAATACAGGCAGATTAAAGCAGATTAAATAGGAAAAGGAGCTTATAAATCTGCTTGTTGATCGATAGAGTATCTTTCAAAATGGATAAAACGCTCTAAAGTGATCAAAAACCGCATTTCAGGCTATTTTTAAGCATTCAAAAGGACAGACAACAACGCAGTCAAGTGCGTATAGAAAGGACTACTCATGGCAAAAATGGAAGACCGTCTAGACAAGCTCGCCGCTCGTTTAGATGAAATCAACGAAAAAATGATGGACCCAAGCGTTGTCAGCGACCGCCGACAGATGTCCAAATTAGGCCGCGAAGCCAACGAACTGACGCCCATTATCGATGTGTATAACGAATATAAAGCAGCCAAAGCCGGATTGGCCGATGCCAAAGAACTCATGAATGAGAACGATAAAGAAATCCGTGAAATGGCGCGCATGGAAATTGATGAACTGGAGCCCAAAATTGATGAATACATCAAGCAGCTTGAATTGCTGCTGGTTCCAACCGATCCAAACGATTCCCACAACGCCTTCATGGAAATCCGTGGCGCAGCAGGCGGCGACGAAGCCAACATCTTCGCCGGTGACTTGTTCCGGATGTATTCCAAATACGCCGATTCCAAAGGCTGGAAGCTGGAAGTTACCGATGCAGAAGACTCGGAAGCCGGCGGCTACTCGCTGATCTGCTTCAAGATCACCGGCCAGCATGCTTATGGCACCCTTAAATATGAAAGCGGCAGCCACCGCGTCCAGCGCGTGCCCAAGACTGAATCCCAGGGCCGCATCCAGACGTCAACCGCAACCGTCCTGGTTTATCCGGAAATCGATGAAGAAGATTTCGATATCGATATGAACGACCTGGAAATCGAAACCATGCGTGCATCGGGCGCCGGCGGCCAGCACGTCAACAAAACCGACTCCGCGGTCCGCATTATCCACAAGCCGACCGGCATCGTGGTCAAATGCCAGGATGGCCGTTCCCAGCATGAAAACCGGGCAACTGCTTTAGCCACCATCGCTGCCCGCGTCAAAGAAGAACGCCAGCGCGAGATCGACCAGAAAAACGAAGCGGAACGCAAAACCAAAATCGGTACCGGAGACCGGGCTGAAAAGATCCGCACTTACAACTATCCGCAAAACCGCATCACCGACCACCGCATCGGCTACTCGGTCAACCAGCTAGACCGCATGATTGATGGTCGTTTGGATGATTTGATGAAAGCTTTGCAGACTGCCGATCAGCAGGCCAAGCTTGCCGGAGAATCCTTATCATGATCACTTGGCATCAATTGCTGAATGAAGGAAAAGAACGCCTATACAAAGCCGGAAACTCCGACCAGGCTGCTATGCTTTTGCTCAACGAACTGTGCCGGCAGAAAAACGTCAACCTGTATATGAACCTGGATGAGGCCTCCGTTCCCGAAATTGCGACCGACTATCTCGAAGGCATTCACCGCTTGGAAAAAGGCGAACCCCTTGGCTATGTCCTGGGGTATGAAAACTTTTATGGCTATGACTTCATGGTCAATGAAGACGTCCTGATTCCAAGACCAGAAACCGAAGAGCTCACCGGGCAGGTTTTGATGTTATTGGACCAGAAATTTGAACATGTTGAACACCCGGTTGTCTTTGATGTCGCGACCGGCAGCGGCGCGATCGGCATTACGCTGAGCCTGGAAGATCCAAGATTGGATGTCTATGCATCGGATATCTCGAAAGATGCGCTCGAAGTAGCTCAGATCAACAATGAAAAACTCGGCGGCCGCGTCGTCTTTTTGCAGGGGGATATGCTCGAACCCTTTATCAGCCGCAAAATGCACTGCGACTTTCTGGTCTGCAACCCGCCCTATATCCCCTCGGAAGAAAAACTGGAGCATGGCGTAGTGGACTTTGAACCCAATGTTGCTTTGTTTGGCGGCGATGATGGCCTGCGTTTCTATCGCTCTGTCTTTAAAAATGCCGCTAAAGTCCTTCATCCCAACGCCATCATGGCCTTTGAAATGGGCTATGACCAAGGCGAACGGCTTTCCCAACTGGCTAAAGACTACTTTCCAGAAGCCAACGTAGAAATCCTCAAAGATATGGCAGGCAAAGACCGCATCCTGGTCGTGGAAATGTCCCGCGATCCCTTTGAAGAAGGCCTCCCGGCAAGAGCCGCTTACTAAACCGATCGTCAGCCATGACAATCCAAGCCTGGTTCAGACTTTCAAGGGATCGCCCAACAAAGAGCAGCCACTCCTTTTTCACCAGCTTGCCGCTGGTCCCAAGTGATCCCTTGCAATTGAAGTCTTCTACCGGCTTTAAAAATTCATTGTCTGATCACAGACCCCACCCCTGAAGAGATCTGTCTTGCGGCAGTTCTCTTTTCTGTATTGGGAACTTCTGACCCTTAATCCATCCGTACATCCTGGCACTTTCATGGATCTGTAACCACTCACCGATCCTATGCCACCAGGTTTGGCAAGGGACAGAAACAGGGCAACACAAAATAAAAATAAAAATATAGGGTGCTGAGGACTCTGGAAATGGGCCATCCGGTTTGCATGGCTTCAACAAATCCGATCAAAACCGGCTCATAAGAAACAGTCTGCCAAGCCGGACAGAAAAGAGCATCTAAAAAGAAGAGGATCCAAAATCCATCCGCCAGATTTCGATCACCAGCCAGCATTCTGCCAAATGGTCTTTTGCCGCTTCTAGACAGATTGGGCCGAATTGATTACAGTTAGTTATGGCAAACTGAAACCAGATCCCAGCCTGGCTGGTTTCAAGCAAAGAAACAGAACCCTTAAACGTATCCATCAAACCGAATCGGTTGGAAAACCAGAACCCAAAATAGACTGGCTTCTCCTTTTCATCACATCCGATTCAAACAAATTTCATAGAAAGAAGAAAACGCATGATTCAAAGAAATGATCCCTGCTGGTGTGGCTCCGGCAAGAAATATAAAAAATGCCACGAAAACTTTGACCGCAAGCTCACCGCGCTGAAACTGCGCGGCAAACAGGTTCCGCCTCACCGCCTGATCAAAAATGAAGAAGACCTCAAATGGATCCGTGAAGCGGGCAAAATCAACACCGCCGTTCTCGACCTGGTCGGCGAAAAAATCCATGCTGGCATGACCACCGATGAAATCGACCAGCTTGTTTACAACTACACGATTGAACATGGCGCTACGCCAGCTCCCCTTGGCTATGAAGGCTATCCCAAAAGCTGCTGCACCTCGATCAATGACCAGATCTGCCATGGCATCCCGGATGATACCGTCTTAAAAGAAGGCGACATCGTCAACGTTGACTGCACGACCATTTACCATGGCCATTATGCGGACGCCAGCCGCATGTACTGCATCGGTGAAGTCGCTTCCAATGCGAAAAAACTCGTCGATGTGACCAAAGAATGCCTGGAAGCCGGCATCGCAGCCGTGCAGCCATGGGGCAATGTTGGGGATATCGGTGCAGCCATCCAGACGATCGCCCATGATAATGGCTATTCCGTTGTGACTGACTTCTGCGGCCATGGCGTCGGCAATGGCTTCCACGAAGATCCCTATATCCACCACGTCGGCCGCAAAGGAACCGGCATGGTCTTGGCCCCAGGCATGGTCTTTACCATTGAACCGATGATCAACGAAGGGGTTCCTTCCCTATTTATCGATGCCGATAACGACTGGACATCCTATACCGATGATGGCAAACTTTCCGCCCAATGGGAAAAGACCCTTCTCGTGACCGAAGACGGCGTTGAAATTATCACTGGATGATTAACAGTCTTAGCTTTCGGTTAAAGTCAAATTAAAAAATCGAAAAACCAAAGCGATATCAGCTTTCTGGCTTAATTAAAAATTATGCTAAAAGTGTCAATGCCTGTTTAGACTAACTGACTATACTGATGTTTCAAATTTTCTTGAGGTGTTAATATATATTTTTCGTAAGCATGGAGCTTTAAAATTAATCTTATTCCCCGATCTAAATTAAGAGATAGATTGGGGCTTTTGCTTTATAAACTGCGGGCGTTTCCGTTATATCAAGAGAATGGCTCAAAAAATTAGCTACTATATCTTATTCTCCAAGAATTTTCTTCGGCTATACCGCTATAGACGATATAATGAGGCTGGAAGTAATGGAATAAGAAATGAATAAGGGAAGATAAATATGGCTAATGAAATTTTTGACGCTTATACCAATTTAGTAAAAGTAAATATCAACCCAACCGAAGCTATTCTGACGTTTTATAAAGAAACACCTGATCCCGATTCTCCCGATCATGTTTCAGCCGAAATTATTGGGAGAGTTCGAATGAATCCACAGCTCCTTATTAACCTCTGCACAAATATCGCGAGTGGAACTAAAAAGATAGAGCCACGAAACGAATTTATGGAGGGGAAAAATGAAGCATCAAAACCAGAATGAGAACCACAATACTAAACGATTTGAAACAGTGAATCCGCTTGGTAATCAAGTTATTTGTACCGAAAAAACGTGGATTGGCCATGTTATCGATGGTCATCCTGAAATGGAAGGACGCGAAGAGTTAGTCATTTCAGCTTTAAAAGACCCTGACGTAATTTTTAACAGCGATGCTAGCCCCAAAAGAAATGTTTACCTTCCTGAACAATTCATATAAATCTAAAAATGGTCGGAAACACCTTTATGAAACGTGCTTCCGACCATTGTGCTTTTCACCTGACAGGTGAATGTCAAATGTCTTTAATTCCTGTACAATGTCATTACCA
>JADGIS010000112.1 GCA_015233825.1 Erysipelotrichaceae bacterium RD49 | reverse complement strand
AAAAAGTTTCAGACGAAGAGATGGATGCCATCGATATCACATACTTTGGGAAAGTAAATAAATGGAACTATCGAATCAAAGGGTTCAAAAGCTGACTTATAGGGACTTATTTTCAAGGCGTTCCTAAGTGCGATTAGGACGTCACCTTCTTTTGTTGAAAGTGAATTTGTCTTTCATCATTGCTCTATCACGACTATGACGACATATATAACCATTTGTTTCAATTTTGGGAATCAGTTAAAAACACCGATGGCTTTGACTTTTCCCTCTTTGTAAAGATCAATCATCGCGCGCCAGGAGTCCTGGTTGATTTCGTCCCAGTTGTCTGGGTATTGGACTTCATTGGCCGGCCAGTGAAGCAAGTAGAGACCGAGATACTCAAGGCCCAGCTTCTCCAGGGATTGCTGGCAGGCTGCTTTGACCTGGTCATAGCCGCGGTGGTCGTTCCAGCATTTGGAAGTGATAAAAAGCTCATCCCGGTTCAGGCCGCAGCTGGCGATAGCCTTCCCGACGCCAGCTTCATTTTTATAAGCTGCTGCCGTATCGATATGGCGGTAGCCAGCTTTAATGGCTTCTTCGACGCACTGCTTGGCGGTTTGGTCATCGACCTGCCAAGTGCCGTAGCCAGGAGCAGGGATGCTCTGACCGTCTGCTAGTAAAAAGGATTTTGGTCCATAGTTAGGCATGATTTCCTCCTTGTTCGGATGCAGCTTGAGATCAATTCAAGCTTGCATTCAATCCGAGTGCTGGTTCTAGTTTAGCAGGATCAATGGGGTGTTCTCTTTTGAAGGCAGAGCGGCTGTCAAAAATGGAAAATCGACAGGGAGCAAGAGAAAATAAAGCAAAAAAACTCCTTGCTTGATGAAAAAACAATCAAACAAGGAGTTAGAGACTAGGTTTTTAGGATTGGCTGCCACGGCTGTTTTCAAGACTGGTTTAACGGCTGCTATTTGAGAACAGTCGTTCTTGGGTCACGAGAGGCTGGATATTTGCCTTCGAAATTGTCGATGATTTCCATCTCATGATCGGAAAGTTCGAAATCAAAGACGTCAAAATTCTCGCGCATGCGCTCGGGATGGGAGGATTTGACAAGCGGGAGGACGTTTTTTTGCAAGGCGTAGCGAATGCAGACCTGGGCAATGGATTTGTGGTGGCCTAAGGCAATCGCCATCAAATCCGGATCCTGCAGCAGGCGTCCGCGGCCAAGCGGACTCCAGGCTTCAATCAAAATCCCGTGTTTCTTGCAATAGGCATAGGTGTCAGGCCAGGTGCAGCCGGGATGAAACTCGATCTGGTTAACCATGGGAACAATTTCCATTTTCATGAGCGGATCAAGCTGGTCAGGCAGAAAGTTCGAGACGCCGATGGCTTTGACTTTGCCTTCTTTATACAAATCGATCATCGCCCGCCAGGAATCCTGGTTGACTTCGCTCCAGGTATCGGGGTATTCAACCGCATTGGCCGGCCAGTGAAGCAAATATAAATCAAGATAGTCCAGGCCCAGTTTCTCTAAGGAGTTTTGGCAGGCTTGCTTGACTTTGTCATAGCCGCGGTGGTCATTCCAGGCTTTGGAAACCACAAACACATCCTCACGTCTTAAGGCGCTGTCTTTTAAACCTTGGCCGACACCTTCTTCGTTTTGATAAAAGGCTGCCGTATCAATATGGCGATAACCCAGATCCAAAGCCTCTTTAACAGCTTTGCGGGTTGTTTCGTTGTCGATGAGATACGTTCCATAGCCAGGAGCGGGAACTTTATCTCGATTGGAGATCATAAAATACTTCTCGTTGGAATAGGCCATTTTTTCACCCTTTCTTGCAGACAGCATCCGTGTCTGCTCCATGTCCGGATACTGTCTGTCTCTCTATCTAAAAAAATCTATATGTAAAAATCTGCGATTTTCGTATCGGAAGCCGGTTCCTTTTCAAAACAATCCCATTACTCATTACAATCGAATAAAAGGACCGACCAATTGAGGACAATTTTAGTATAGGCAATGAAAATAAAATGAGAATTAGAAGGTCCTGACAATTTCATCACAAACAGGAAACAAAGCAGCTTGCTGCAGCTTGTTTTAATCACAGATATAAAGATAGCCGAACGAAATGTATTTTTGCTTTGGAAAGAAAGAGCAGCCATTTTTTGTCAGGAGCGGCTAAAATGGATAGGAAAACGGTCAGGTTGCTAGTGAGTTTTGATTTTCGAATCGAGCCCGATATACTTATATTCGGTTTTGTTGCGTATACAAAGGAGAGAGAATCATGAGCACCCAAGTCGTAGTCGGAACCCAGTGGGGTGACGAAGGTAAAGGTAAAATCGTAGATGTCCTGGCGGATCGGGCGGATTTAGTCGTTCGTTTTCAGGGCGGAGACAATGCAGGCCATACTGTAGTTGTCAATGGGAAAAAACACGTGCTGCATCTGCTGCCAAGCGGAGTCCTTCGTAAAGAAGCACTTTGCATCATTGGACCTGGCGTGGTATGCAATCCGTTTGTTCTTTTGAAGGAAATGGAAACCCTCAAGGAAGGCGGGCTGTCCACTGACCATATTCGGATTTCGGATCGGGCTCAGATTCTGATGCCCTATCACTGCTATCAGGATGAACTGGAAGAAAATGCGGCCTCCCATAAAATCGGAACCACCAAACGCGGCATTGGTCCTTGCTATGAGGATAAGTATGCGCGCACGGGAATCCGCTATCATGAATTTAAAGATTTTGAGCATTTCAAAGAACGTTTAAAAGAAAATGTAGAACGTAAAAATAAATTGTTCGCCGAAGTGTATGGGGGCCAGCCCATGGACTATGACAAGATGGAAGCTGATTTTGCAGCGATCCATGACCAGATTGTCCCGATGATCATTGAAAGCGTTCATGTCGTCAACAATGCGATCGAAGAAGATAAAAACGTCTTGTTTGAAGGCGCCCAGGCAGCAATGCTGGATATCAACTATGGAACCTATCCCTATGTCACATCCTCCAGCCCGACGGCAGCTGGTGTGACTGTTGGCGCGGGCGTAGCGCCATCCAAGATTGATCAGGTGATCGGCGTGGTCAAAGCCTATTCGACCCGCGTTGGCGAAGGCCCTTTTGTAACCGAACTTTTGGATGAACAAGGGGACTGGCTGCGTGAACATGGCTATGAATTTGGGGCCACCACAGGCAGGCCCCGCCGCTGCGGCTGGGAAGATTTGGTGGTAATTAAACATGCCAACACGATCAACGGATTAACCGACATCGTTTTAACCAAACTGGATGTCTTAGGCGGCCTGGATGAAATCAAGGCCTGCATTGGCTACGAAATCGATGGAGAAGTCATCGACTATATTCCATCCGATCAAGCAGATGTGGCCAAAGCCAAACCAGTATACAAGGTGTTCCCCGGCTGGAAAGAAGACATTTCGAAACTGTCAACATGGGAAGAACTGCCCCAGGCAGCCAGAGATTACGTTCAATTCATTGAAGACTATACTGGTGTGCCTGTTTCGATGATTTCGGTTGGACCTGACCGAATTAACAATATCTATTTGGGCGATCGCCTGCTGCCAAAAGAAGACTAATCGTTCAAGACAAAAGATCAGCTTGAATTTTTAACGTTTGCACAATCTGTTCCGTTCAAGCCTTTCAGGCCAAATCCATGCAAAAAATTGCCGCCCCAGTTGAGGGCGGCAATTTTTAATGGCTTGACGGATAGTGTCCAGCGGCTGGAAATTGGAAAGCGTACATCAAAATACTTCCGGCAATGGCCGCATTCAAAGATTCAAAGGAAGCCATTTCAATATGGATGAGCTGGGTACATTGTTCTAATAATTCAGGACGAATGCCCTGGCCTTCATTACCAATCATGATCGCAAAGCGGGCGGGAACAGCCAGATCATGCAATTCTCTGGAGTCTTGATGAAGTGCGGCACCGAAGACTGGAATCTCCTTGGATTTGAGATCGGCAATGGCTAAAGAAAGATCAGCGGTTTCGACCGGAATGTGGAAAAGAGCGCCTTGGGAAGACTGAATGGCTTTCGGGCCATAAGGGTCGGCACAATCTGGCGAGAGAACGACAGCCTCTAAACCAAAACTGAGAGCACTGCGAATGAGGGTGCCTAAATTGCCAGGATCCTGCAGATGGTCCAGAAGCAAGACCTTCTTGGCTTTCTGCAAAGAATGAGTATCCGGTTTGCAGCACAAACCAATATAACGGGCGTCGCTTTTTTGGACAGAAAGCTTATTGAGTACAGGCTGTGTACAAAAGGTAACTGGAGCATCTGTAAAAACGGGCTGAATCTCCAATTGATAGACATGCTCTAAAAGACCAGCCTGGCTGGCTTCTTCTAATAAATGCCAGCCTTCGATCAGAAATTTGCCAGAGTGATCTCGTTCTTTTTTAGTGGAGAGCTTGGCTAATGCTTTGATGGTAGAGTTTTGAGTGGATTCGATTTTCATACTCCCAGTTTAGAAATCAGATGATTTTGCGTCAATTCAAAGGGCCGCTGTTGATTTAAAGGCCTGAATTGTTAGAATGATTCCAAGCGTCGAAGGAACCATGACAGCACATGACGGTTTACAGAGAGTCCTTGGTGGTGAGAAAGGATGACTCGATGGCTGTGAATTCATTCCGGAGCAGGAGGATAAAACCTCCCCGTTTCAAACGGATATCATGAAAGAGTGTGTCAATCCAGGACGAAGCGAAATGGTACCGCGGGGCAATCCCGTTTTCGCATTCGTCCTTTTTTTATTTTTGAAAGGAGCAGGAAGATATGCCAGTTACTTTAGAAGATATAAAAAAGCTGCCTAGATTTGAAGAACTGAAAAACCGAGTCATTCAAAGACTCGGTGAAGCTGATTCTTTAGAAGCTTTAAATGATCTGCGCATTGAATTTCTTGGCAAAAAAGGCCAGATTGCGGATTTGATGAAGCAGATGAAATTTGTGCCCAAAGAGGAAAAGCGTGATTACGGCCAGGTTGTCAACGAAATTAAAGCCCGCGCCATTGAGATGTTTGAAGAACGAAAGGCCGAACTTGAAGCCAAAGCTTTAGAAGAAAAGCTTGCCAGCGAGACCATTGATCTGACTTTGCCAGGCCGTAAACCAGCCCACGGAAACCTGAATCCATTGAATTTGATTGAACAGGAACTAGAAGATCTGTTTATTGGTCTTGGCTACCAGGTCATTGAAGGGGACGAAGTGGTAGAAGATCTCTATTGCTTCGAACGAGCCAATATTCCAAAGGATCACCCCGCTCGGGATATGCAGGATTCTTTATATCTGGATCCTGAACATCTGCTGCGTACCCATACCACAGCCATCCAGATGAAAGTGCTCGAACAAGAGGCGCCTAACCCGATTAAGGTTGTGTGTCCTGGCAAGGTATATCGCCGTGATGATGATGATGCAACCCATTCTCACCAGTTCATGCAGATGGAAGGTCTGGTAATTGGGGAACAGGTACCGCTGTCTGATTTAAAAGGAACGCTGGAATTTTTCGCCCGCAAAATGTTTGGGGAAGAGCGCGAAATCCGTTTCCGTCCGTCTTTCTTCCCATTCACCGAACCATCGGTTGAAGTCGATGTTTCCTGCCATATGTGCGGTGGCAAAGGCTGCCCGACCTGTAAAGGAACCGGCTGGATTGAAATTTTAGGGGCTGGCGAAGTCAACCCGAAAGTACTTGAGATGGCCGGCTATGATTCTACCAAAATGAATGGCTTTGCATTTGGTATTGGAATTGAACGAGTAGCGATGCTGAAATACGGAATTGACGACATTCGTCACTTCTACACCAATGACGAACGGTTCAACGAACTGTTCGACCGGATGGACTAAGGAGGGCTGTGCGATGAAAATCTCTGAAAAATGGCTCAAGCAGTATATGGATCTTGGCGATCTTTCCATGGAAGAGGTGGCCAAAGCTGTTACAGATGCTGGATTTGAAGTTGAAGAAGTAATTCCGATGTCACAAGGCTCCAATCTGGTGATTGGGGAAGTTCTCACCTGCAAAGACCATCCAAATTCCGACCATCTGCATGTAACGACTGTCAATCTCGGTGATGAGGTTGTGCAGATCGTCTGCGGTGCGCCAAACGTCGCTGCAGGCCAGAAAGTCATCGTCTCCAAACCAGGAGCCAAACTGCCTGGCGGGGAAATCAAAGCAGGCGTCATCCGCGGGGAAGCCAGTAATGGCATGATCTGCTCGTTGGCTGAACTGGGTGTCGACAAACATGCTTTAAGCGAAGAACAGCTGGCCGGAATTGAAGTCCTGCCTGATGACGCACCAGTCGGTTATGACAATCCACGCAAATACTTAGGTTTGGATGATACCGTTCTTGATGTTTCTTTAACCCCAAACCGTGCGGATTGCCAGGCAGCTTGGAACATGGCAGCTGAAACGGCAGCAATTTTAAAGAAAGACTACAAACTGCCTGACTATGAGGGGGCTTCGGATGCGGGAAACGATGTGGATACCCGCCTGGTGATCCATTCCGAAACAGAAGGCTGCCCGCATTTCTATGGTAAAGTGATCAACTCCGTTACGATCAAGCCGTCTGTACCTTGGATGAAGGAACTTTTACGTGCCTCAGGCATGCATGCCATTAACAATGTCGTCGATATTTCGAATATCGTCATGCTGGAAACGGGTCAGCCAATGCATTTTTATGATATCAACGCCCTTCCAGCCCAGGAAATCACTGTAAAAGACGGCTTGAAATGCGAATATACGGCACTGGATGGAGTGACCTATCCGCTCAGACCAGAAGATCTGGTGATTACAACAGAAGGCAAGCCGATTGGAATTGCTGGCATTATGGGTGGTGATGATTCGAAGATCGAGGAGACAACCACTGGTATCATTATCGAATGTGCAAGTTTCGACCATGTTTCCATACGCAACACCGCCCGTCGTCTCAACCTCAATACTGAGTCCTCAATCCGCTACCAAAAAGGAATCGAACCATTAGCAGCCAAAAAAGCGATTGATCGCGCGGTCCAGCTGTTAATCGAATACGCTGATGCAAAGGGAATCGAAAAAACAGTTGAGTTTGGTTCCGCTCATTTCGAAGCGAGAACAATCACAACCACATTAAGCGATCTCAACAACCGACTGGGCACTGAATTCTCTTTAGAAGAGGTCGTAGACGTCTTTGACCGTCTCAACCTTGAACCAGTTGTCGAAGGAGAAACGATTACTGTGACCGTTCCAAGCTCCAGAACGGACCTGGAAAACATGGCTGATCTTTCCGAAGAAGTCATTCGCATGATTGGCTATGACCGCCTGCCTTCGACGCTTCCGGTTATGGAAATGACCGAAGGAAAACTCAATCCGCAGCAGCGCCAGCGCCGCTTTATCCGGACTTTGCTGACGGAAAACGGAGTTCGCGATGCAGTTACTTATACCTTGATTTCAACCGCGAAAAAGGAAGATGCGATTTTATCGGTTGGTGAATCCCTGGAACTGCCGGTACCGCTCTCTGAAGAACGCCGCTATTTGCGAACTTCCATTCTTCCTTCCTTATTGGAAAGCGCAGCTTGGAATATCGCTCGCGGCAACAAGAACATTAACCTGTTCGAAATCTCCGAACTTACCAGCAAATCAGGTGTTGTTGAACATTTAGCGATTGTCCTGACTGGGGCACTCAATGAAACCAAATGGCTGAAGGATGTAACGCCAGCCGATTTCTATACTCTCAAAGGTTTGATTGAGGCTCTGCTTGAGCGGCAGGGAATTGGTGAAAACCGCTTGTACTTCAAACCCAATCAAAAAGACACAACCCACTTCCATCCTGGTCGTTCAGCTGAAGTTTACATTGGCAAGGACTTGATTGGCTTAATGGGTGAAATCCATCCAAGTTATGGAGCAAAAATTGGTGTGAAACATGCAGTGATCGCCGAACTGGATCTGGATAAAGTGCTGAAAACCAAAAAATCCAAAGTGAAATTCACACCGGTTTCCAAGTATCCATCCGTTGTCCGCGATTTAGCCGTTGTTGTTGCCAAGGATCTGCCTGCAAGCAAAATCATCGATGTCATTAAACGCGCTGGAAAACTGGATAAAGAATCTGTTGTTCGTAAAGTAGATGTATTCGATGTTTACGAAGGCGAACATGTTGGTGAAAACGAAAAATCTATTGCCCTGACCATGACACTGCAGTCGGATAAGCAGACATTGAATGAAGAAAAGATCAATACAGTATTCAATGCCATCATTGATGCGGTAATCAAACAATGTCATGCGACTTTGCGTTCGGCTTAATTGATTTGGTCTTTCGATCGACTTAAACAAATTATGAAACAAACCAAAAGGCGAAACTCACAATCCGAGTTTCGCCTTTTGTCCGTTTTCGATTGTTGAAAGCTTTCGAGCTATGCCGCAGAGTCTTAATGAAAAAAGATTGGTTCTCTAAAAGCAAATCAGCAAGTGTTTAAAAAATTTAGGACATGGAGCGGGAATCCTCGGCCATTCAATGACCGAGTAGTTCACAAAGGAAGGTACCGATCAAAGGTGGCAGTAAAAACATCCTGCAGTTCTTCGATTGTTTTGGGATCGATATTATCAAAGAATCCAGGGATATCAGAATCCAGATCCAAGACTCCTAGAAGAATATTGCTTGGCTTTAAGGGAATGACCATCTCGCTTTCTGTTCTTGTATCGCAGGCAATGTGGCCATCAAACTGGTGAACATCGCTGACAACAATTGGCTTTTGGGAATCTACGGCTGCTCCAATTACACCTTTGTGTGCAGCAATCTTCATGCAGGCAGGAAGACCTTGAAACATATCCAACAGACAATCGCCAGTTAATGGATTGAGCATATAGATGCCAGCCCAGGTAATAGGGTCATCAGAATGGAAAAGAGCAGCAATCTGATTGGCCAATACGCTGTTGACAGACATTTCAGGATCATTAAAGCTTCTGATTCGATTGCAAAGTGGGTAATCAATCACGAAATTTATCTCCTTTATATGGTTTGGTATCTGAAAATATAGTTTAAGGATATCAATGAACCATTTTTGAATTGAATATCTCCAGTATACCTGAATGGACCATCCGAAAAAACTGTAGTTAAGCCAAGGAAAATGAATTGACAAAAAGAGGCTATCTGGCGTATCTTTAAAAAGTTGTTGATTGAATCGGGCGTCAAATTTTGTTTGAACTCGATAAGAGAAATAGTCTATTAGTGAAAATGATATAGATATTCACAAAAACACTTGCATCCCTCTTTTTCAGATGGTATAGTAAGTGAGCGTTGAGCGAGCGGCTGATATGCAGCAAGCGAAAACGCAAATCATCGATAGATACCGGTCATAACACGACTGATGAATTTAAATAAAAATTTCACAAAAGTTGTTGACATCGGGTTCTGCTGGTGATAAGATAAACAAGCCTTGTGAGTGATGCAGATCAATTCACAAATAGATGGCTCTTTGAAAACTCTGATTACAGACAATTCAATATTCGAAATTAACACGTCGATTCTTGAACAAAC
>JADGIS010000111.1 GCA_015233825.1 Erysipelotrichaceae bacterium RD49 | reverse complement strand
GGACCAGGAATACTCATTTTGAGTGGTTCGCCAGACTACTGGAAAATCATTTTGAGGGGATCATATCCCACGCAGCCTACAGGATCTCATCAGGGAAAATCGAAGGCATCAACAACAAGATCAAGACAGTAAGGCGACAGGCTTTTGGCTATCATGACGATGGATATTTTTTCCTGAAGATCATGGATGCGTCATACAATACGACAGTCAAGAATCCCAAATCCCACCGGATTTTTCAGTGAGCCGTTTTTCTGACTATGAAGGGGCGATTCCTGATTTTTCCAGCCCTTTCTACACACTGGTAGCCCATGATCACCGAGATGAACTGAAATCCTTTGCCCTTCCATCTGTATTGGAGGAAAACTATGAAAAATATCATGATTTTGATGATCATGATGGTTTTCAGCTTGCCCACTGGCTCTTTCTGGAAGACGGTAAAAGAGAACTAATAGTCTCTGGACTTATTGATACTTTTACTCCCAATGCCAACGATCTCTTTTCCATTGGACTGTTCCGCCATCTTCGAGGCATAGATCCTGGCAGTACTGTCAATTCACTCAATGAATGGATTGACAACCTGTGTATGAGCGAGCTGATTCTGGAAAGTACGGTACAAATGGCTATGTTGTCTGTACAGACTGCCATCGAATTCGTTAAGCAGGCAAAAGCCTATCTCCAAAAAGACCCAGTAAAAATAGAATAGTTCATAAAGTCTGGCGATCTTCAGGATTTTCATGCAGTCCTTAAAGTTTCTCGCCAGGATGACCAATATACCGCTTGGCTAAGCCCTTGCTGCATCAAAAAGAGGATATAACCTGATTCAGCAGGAATCCGGCAGGCTTTGTACTCACCAAGGTCGTAATCAAGCAGGAAAAGAAGGGGAGAAGACTAACTTATTTTGAGGTTGAATATCTTCTTGATTACTTGAGAAGGTCAACTTCTATATTAGCCACCAAGTATAAAGGATTTATCAAAGTCCTGCTTGCAACTGGAATGAGAATCACTGAGTTTTGTGGACAGACGGTAGATGACATTGACTATGAGAACAAAGAGATCAGCGTGAACAAATAGCTTTACAGGAAGTATGAGTATTACACTCTGGACACAGTAAAGTCTGAAGCGGGCCTTCTAACGATACCTTTGACAGAGATTGCTCTAGATGGATTACACGATATTTTGGACGAGAATGGTCCTTGTTGAGCAACCATCCAAGGTTATACAGGATTCCTGATGACTAATGTAAATGGAACGAACTTATCCGATACATCTTTACATTCTTTGAGACACATACTGTTCAAAGCTTATTCGCAATGGAGTAAGCATTAAAAACGTGCAGTACGTTATGGGTCATCAAAATGCGTCCACGACACTCGACATTTACACCGATGTTATGTCACACACAGTGAAAAATGAGATTTTTAAGGCATTTTCGGAGGGCAGCATCCTTTATATAAAGAGTATTTTACAACTACGCATAATCTATATTATGTAACATTTGAAAGTGAGATTATCTTGGTTAATCTATTTATGATCGTTTTTGTACTTATCTTCATTTGAATCGCATCTTCCTTCTAACTGCGAGTCTATTGCATTTTCCGCTTGTTTTTAAAAACCCCAAATTGCTTTTCGACCGGTGTCCGGCGAAAATTCGGTCTTTTTCGTTTATCTCTTTTTTGTTGGGTTAACATCTGACGTTTAATCAATGGCTGTTAAAAATGTGTTTATTATTGTTGATTCCAGGTCTTTTGATTGTATTTGGAATCTTGGTTATTCATTTTCAATGGATCAGGATCAATCCTCGATAAATTCCCTATTTCGAAACGTATATAATATAGATTATGCAATACTTGGTCTGACTGGTCAGTTGTCTGATTACTAAGTCAGCTTGGCGAATCAATTTTCTATCGTCCATTTTTTTGAGTTTTGATTTAGATCGTCAGTGCTAATTATTACACCATCTTATAATCTCGTGCGAAAGATACGAGAGGGTTGTATAATTTCATCCATTTCGCACAAGATTATAATTTTTCAATCATTATTCAACCCATATTTTCAATACGACAGACAAATAAGTATTGATCCATATTGAACTGAATGAGCAGAGTGTCTTGAGAATTCAAGGGGATAGAAAAATGAAAAAGATAATATATAGCTTGTTTTGCATTCTGTTGGGGATTAATTTAAGTGCTTGCAGCAAAGGAAATATCCGTAATCCAGCAACTCATCCAGTCGAGTCTGAACTCTATACCGAACAAGAGATCAACGAGGCTATCGCAATCATCGAAAACGAATTTCAAAATCAATGGAAAGGATGCACTTTGAGAGAAATTTATTATGCTGGTGATCAGCATTCCCAAGATCATCAGGAATGGGCGCGGCGAAACAATGCGGAGGATGTCATCGTCCTTTCGTCTTCGTTTGATGTGGATGCATCTGGTGGAGATGGTTCATTAAACCCTAAACAGTACATACGATGACTATATTTGGATTCTGGTTCGAGATAAAGATGGTCATTGGCAGCATGTTGACCATGGATACTAGCGTATGGAATCGGAAGGGCGGATTTTATCTGTGAAAGAGAGTTTCGAATTACAACTGAAGTCACAGAATAGTTTTGATCTAAGCAGGAAATGAGCATCGAAAAAGTAAAAATGCTTTACTACTATGCTCAAATTTGGGCGCTTTGTCTGCATGATGGTCTGCCATTTTTCGCTGATGAAATAACAGCAACTTCGGATGGAATTGACATTCCATCCCTGAAAATCGATCCACTTTACCGATAAGTCCCTGCTCTGATCCCAAAGCCAGAGTTTTCTCCTATGTGTTCCCTTCACTAAAAATATGGATTTGCCATAATCTGGATATAAAGCGGGCCAGATGACGAATGGTATCCTCCTAAAAAGAATTCCAGCTCTATCAATTCATTTCTAAATTGCAAGTTTTCTTCTTCTATCCATAGATAATCGTGTCATTTCAGCCGTTTTTCTTTCAGAAACCGCTTTCAATACCAATGAGATCGGGTTTAAATCTCCAATAAATATGTGAAAAATAACGCAAAATATACATTTCGGTTCAGAAGTTTTTAAAGTGTTTCAGATCATCTTACAAACCATTTTGAACAAAAGAAGTGGGCTGGAGGTTCTGATACAATTGTACTCGTTTAAGAAAAGATATGCATTTCTTCGAGAAACGGCCGGTGTCCTGGCATCTGGTGAATAAGGATCCAATCAGGATTCTGGATGGCTCATGCTGATAGATATTGATCGAAACCAGCGACAGTCTGACTAAAACCAGTTACTCTGAAGACAATGTATCGTAAAGAAAGGACACTTTATGCTCCAATGTAAACATATCGTCAAGGAATATTATGCGGGCGATCAGATCATCAAAGCGGTGAACGATCTGTCTGTTACTTTCCGCGATTGTGAGTTTGTTTCCATACTCGGCCAGTCCGGGTGTGGAAAAACGACCTTTTTAAATATCATTGGTGGTCTGGATCAGTACACGAGCGGAGATCTGATTATCAATGGCAAAAGCACCAAAGAATATACCGACAAAGACTGGGATACATACCGCAACCATCGAGTTGGCTTTATCTTCCAAAGCTACAACCTGATCATGCACCAGACGGTTCTTAAAAACGTTGAACTGGCTTTGACTTTATCGGGTGTTTCCAAGGAGGAACGTAAGAAACGGGCTATTGCTGCCCTGGAAAAAGTCGGACTGAAGGACCAGATCAATAAGAAACCAACCCAGATGTCCGGCGGCCAGATGCAGCGAGTTGCGATTGCCCGTGCTTTGGTCAATGATCCGGAAATCGTGCTGGCGGATGAACCAACCGGTGCTCTGGATTCAGATACCTCTGTGCAGATTATGAATCTGCTCAAAGAAATTGCCAAAGACCGCTTAGTCGTGATGGTTACCCATAACCCGGAACTAGCTCAGGAATATTCGACGCGAATTGTCCGCCTGAAAGATGGCAAGATGATCAGCGACTCCAATCCGGTGACGGAAGAAGAAGTCGAGACCAAAAACCGCCAGATGTCCAAGCCAAGCATGTCATTTTGGACGGCGCTTTCCCTTTCCTTCAATAACTTGATGACTAAAAAGACCCGGACTTTGCTGACAAGCTTTGCAGGATCGATCGGCATTATCGGGATTGGCTTGATCATGTCATTATCCAATGGTATGCAGTCCTATATTGATCAGGTCCAAAATGACACCATGGCGGATTATCCCATTGATCTCAAAGACAATACGATGGATATGTCAGTGATGATGACGACCATGATGGATATGGCTGATGATCAGGAAGCCAAAGACGAAGATAACAAGAAAATCACAACCTCCGCTATGGTCGAATCGATTCTCAACTCCATCTCCAACACGAAAACCAATAACCTTTCTGAATTCAAAAAATACATTGAATCCGATGAGGGTACTGAGATCCGCGATACGGCCAAGGCCATTGAATATTCTTACGCCATGCAGATGTCGGTTTATAACGAAGACTCTCCCTATGGCTTAGTCAAAGTGTCGCCCAATGGTCTGATCGATAAGCTGGGGTTAGGCTCAGTTGGCCAGATGCAGTCGACACTGGGCATGACGACCCCGATGAACCAGGAAGTCTGGATCCAGATGCCTGATTCCCAGGTATTGCGGGAAGAAAACTATGATCTGATTGATGGTTCATGGCCGGCTAATGAAGATGAAATTTTGCTGGCAGTCAACTCGAAAAATGAGATTACCGACTTTGCTTTATATTCGCTAGGTCTGCTAGACCAGGATGAACTGGCTGACAACTATCAGAATGTCATCAATGGCAAGCTGGATAAAATCGAAGTTTCGGATTCAAAAGAGTATACCAATGCCGATTTCTTAGGCATGCAGCTCGAAGTGCTACCAGAATGTGATCTATATACCAATGAAAACGGCTTATGGCTGGATAACAGCGAGGATGAAGCCTTTATCAAAGAGCAGATCAAAGACAAAGCAGCCAAAGTCAAAGTCGTTGGGATTGTCAAACCCAAAGAAAAAACCGTCAGCTCTACGGCTTTAGGCGGTGTTCTGTATGATTCCAAGCTGCGCGACTGGGCCGGCCACCAAGCTGAGCAAAGCGAAATTGTCAAAGCGCAAAAAGAAAATCCAGATCTCAATATCTTTACCGGCAGAGAGTTTTCCAATGGTGAAAAGTTCTCGATGGATTCTTTGACGCCAGAACAGATGATGCAGATGCAGTCGATGCCGCAAGACGAGATTCTTGAATACATCACCACCTATAACAACAACGCCAATGCGACCTACGATTCCAATTTGTCAACATTGGGTGTTTTGGATAAAAACGTTCCCTCCTCGATCAAATTGTATGCCAAGAGCTTTGATGACAAAGAAAAGCTCAGCGACCTGATCACCGACTACAACAATACCCAGGAAGATGAAAATCACCCGGAAAATATTATCTCCTATACCGATGCGATCGGCACGATGCTCTCGGGTGTGCAGACTGTCATCAACATGATTTCCTATGTTCTGATGGCCTTTGTTTCGATCTCCTTGATTGTTTCCTCGATCATGATCGGCATTATCACATATATCTCCGTTTTGGAGCGCATCAAAGAGATCGGCATCTTACGGGCAATGGGCGCCTCGAAGCGGGATATTCGCAATGTCTTCAATGCGGAAACTTTCATTATCGGATTAACCGCGGGCCTTTTGGGCGCAGGAATCACCATCCTGCTTAACATCCCCATCAGCATGGTGGTCCAGGATATGACGGGCGTAGCCAATCTGGCAGTTCTGCCTTGGCAGGGTGGCTTGATCCTGATTGCGATCAACTTGGTTCTGACGATGATTGCGGGTCTGATCCCGGCTTCGATTGCTTCCAAGAAAAATCCTGTTGAAGCCTTGCGTACAGATTAATTGGATTTCTATTCCATATTTATATGGTCAACATGGATTGATTCAACGAATACGCTGGATTGAGCGGATTGGTTTGATGACTCTTTTAATTTAAACCTTCGGATTTGTTCCGGAGGTTTTTTCATGCTTGAATGCGGCTTGGCAGGAAGCTGAAATCAGGTAGTTTCATAACAAAACTGTAAGAGCAGTCTTAGGTGGATGAAATATCGTCGATCAAAATTGACGCTATCATGGTCCTGTCTTTATAGTCTTGATGGGTTTTGTTCCATCCGGTTTTATTTTGTGCTGGATGGCATGAAGATTCACTCATTTTCGATACCATAGAACAGGATCCATCTTGAATGTTTGATGGCGCATTAAACCGCTAGCGGGTTTTTGCGCTGATTGTGAGGTGATGTTATATTCCGTCCTTTGAATTTCTTGTTGTCTGTTTGCCGTTTTTTGCTGGTTTTTTCTTCTTTACAATCATTATGCTAGGCGAACCCCGTTCGCTTTGGAGCGGAACGGCTTTATTTGCACTGATTGTCGGGCTCGGCTTAACCGTCCTTTTGCTGCTGATTCTTTATGGCCAGTACTGGACAGAGAATACGATTCTTTCGGCGATATTGATTATTCTGGCTGTGCTTTTTATTCTCTTTCTGGCCGCCTTTCCCTTTTTGCTGGGTGGGTTTTTGATCGTTGAAGGCATTCGGCTGATTCGGCGGGAGGGTTTCTCGTACTCCAACTGCCTGTCTTTAGGCCTGGGGATATTGATTTTGCTGGATATCCTCGTTTTCCCGCTTTTAGTTGGATCGATGCTGATGCGGGCAGCACAAACCAATGTGGTCTTCTCCACGATCTATTGGTTTTTATCTTCTACCCTGACTATCATGACGAGTTTTTTCTCAGCGCAGTTAGCGATCTTCTGCCTGTCAGCCTGGATTAACTTGATTCATTTTCGCTCCAAGCGCAATCTCGACCAGATTGTCGTTTTGGGATCTGGAATCATCGGAACTGTCGTGCCGCCGCTTTTGCAGGGCCGCATTCAAAAAGGCATTGACTTGCAGCATAAAAATCCCAATGCCGTGCTGATTCTTTCGGGCGGCCAGGGTCCGGGCGAAGACATTGCGGAAGGGATGGCGATGATGTCATGGGCGATTGATCATGGTGCCGATCCTGAACGGACTGTGGCAGAAGTCCAATCTAAAAATACCCGCGAAAACCTGATTTTTTCGCGCAAGCTCTTTAAAAATCCGAAGGGTAAAACTGCGCTGGTTACTACCCGCTATCATGTGTTTCGAGCTTTGCTGTTAAGCAAAGAGCTCCATATGAAGGCCATTGGCTTCGGGGCCAGAACCAAATGGTACTTTACCCTGAATGCTCTGCTTCGAGAATTCGTCGCTTACTTGTCGATGACTAAAAAGAAGCAGATCAAGTATCTTTTAATCCTGCTTTCACCAGCGATTTTGATAGGGCTGCTATTGATTGTCAGAAATATCTAAATCTAAACGGATTGAAGAAAAAAAGAAGCCATGCTTCGAAAGACCAAAACGCCAAGACCTGCTGTTTGCAGCCTCTTGGCGTTTTCTTTTCTTTGGTTGGATAGAGAATGGACAACGAATGATCAATTGTTTTAGAGGTTGAATCCATTCTTTTTCTTGCTGGTGCGAGGCCTGTAGCCCGAGCCGCGTGCAAAAAGACCAATGACTTTATACCAGCCGCTTAACAGCCACCAGACGACTGCCATCAGTCCAAGCAGCCACAGCCAATTTCTATTTCTTCTCATGCGTTTCCTCCTATGTTCAGACTACCAAAATGCTATGCGGGTCTCTCTTTCGCTTTACGAATAGAATTGAAAGATGAAAGCAGGGCGCCTGCCAGCGGCCCTGCCCTTTTGCTGACAAGATGAGCTCTTTTCGTGGCGCGAAAGGAAGCCTATCACATTTTCAACAGGCAAAACAATCAAATCCACCATTTTCAAGCTGCAAATCCATGCTTGCTGCATGTTTCATATCCCGCCCAATTGTTTTGAAAGCCTTACCATAAGGCATGAAGAGTTTATAGGGTATACCAGGCCAATGAAAAACCCCGCATCAAGGCGGGGTCTTCACACAAGGACCTAAGCTGCGCTTGCAGGTTCAGCTTCAATTTTTTCCATGCGGTCATCGCGCTCTACACGGCGTGCAGTGCGATCCATCGAACGGGAAGCTGTTTTTTCTTTCTTGACATCGTTCTGGTCAAATGTAACCAGTGGTTCACGTGTCGTTGGGTCGATAAATGCCAGTCTGGTTCCAGTCAGGTCAGCTAGACGGATTAAGTCGTCACCCGAGAACGCATCTCTGGAATACTTGGTATTCAGAGCCTGGGGTCTGGAGAGTCCCAGAGTTCGAGTATATTCGACACTTTTTACCCCTTTTAATGCGAGCAGACTTTTGATTTTGTTCGTTTTACTCATTTCCATTTCCTCCATGGGACAATCTAGGGATGATAACCGCTGTTGATTCGGTTTTTAATGATTGGACGATCATTTCATCCAGAAATTCGAGTTATTCACAATTCACATATTCATTATAGGCATTTTTCAGGACAATGAACGTGAAAGAGAGCATTTTTTAAAAAATATGGAATTTTTGCATGTTTTTATCAGTTATTTGAAACCTTTGAAAAAGGGATGTATACCATTTGTGAACTATAGGAATCAGTGGTTTATCTCTTTTCAGTGTCTCTGTTCTCTACCTCCCGGCCTTTCTTAGCAGCTCATTTTCATTGAACCGCATCAGTAAATATTGAATCTGCTTATCGATATCCGCAAACATAAGAACAGACAATAACCCAGCCACCTTTCGATTCCCTTTTGGTGAATAGATTCTATATGCGGGGCTGCTCAACCCAGAACCAGATCGAAAGATACTGTATTATTTCGATTTTTATATTAATGAAATCGACAGAGCAGGCAATTAGTATGACCTTTGTTTTCACTTAAAGTAAAGCTCAAGGAATTAGAAAAAGCAACCAGTCCTATACAATGCAAGGTGTTTGGTTTGTTATCTCGATAAGATGGATATATCCCATAGCATTTATTGGAACATTTTTCTGTTCAGGTGTAATCCTCTTTTTAAGCATTTTTAAAAATGTATGAATTTTGGGCATTTTTCTTAAATCCATATAAGTGCTTTTGACCACCCGATTGCGCTGAGGCGGACTTATTGGATATGATCTTTTTGCATACCTTTTTGAGGGTGCAGTGGATAGGGATTGACGTTTTGATTCGATCCAAAATCTCTTTTGTTTATCTCTACTGGTATCCTGATCAAAATTACCGTTTTTGAAACGGTCTTACAGCGGTTGTTATTGGCTGGCTTTGATCTTTTCGTCATTCGAAAGACAGAAAGAAGACAGACTTGTTTTGGATTGAAAGGCAGGCTGCATTGGTTTTACTCATCTGAATGGCATCCCTTCGGCTGTTTGTCATGGTTTGGCTTCCATCATTCAATTCCAATAATCACTTGTGAACTACTCGGTCATTGAATGGCCGAGCATCTAAAGAAAAGCAGAAACTCGTACCATGAAAACCGCTATATTGGAAAGACAAACCGTTTAATCCGATATGGAAATCAACAGTATTGTTCTCC
>JADGIS010000110.1 GCA_015233825.1 Erysipelotrichaceae bacterium RD49 | reverse complement strand
CCCGTTCGCCACTGAACTTAACAAGTAAGTTCCGTTCGACTTGCATGTATTAGGCATGCCGCCAGCGTTCATCCTGAGCCAGGATCAAACTCTCCATTTGATATTGACTCAAACGCTATTGCGTTTACTATTCGTGAATTGATTATTGAGTATTCAGTGTTTGTTCAAGAATCGACGTGTTAATTTCGAATATTGAATTGTCTGTAATCAGAGTTTTCAAAGAGCCATCTATTTGTGAATTGATCTGCATCACTCACAAGGCTTGTTTATCTTATCACCAGCAGATCCCGATGTCAACAACTTTTGTTAAATATTTTGATTCATTTCACAAGCGGTTGTTTCACCGATATCTAAAGATGATTGGCGTGAAGTACTCGGCCTTGGCGGCCTCGACTTAACGCTCATATACTATAACACCGGACCAAGTCCGGGTCAAGCACTTTTGTGAAATTATTCAATAAACTTCACAAGTCAATTCTGAAAACCGAATCTAAATCCATATCAAAATCCATTCCAGCCAAAGAGAATTCTCAGCCTGGATTGCCGAATTTCTTTCGTGTTTTCAAAACGGCTTCATCTTTATACCGCGTTTGAAAATCAATGTCAAATTTTTCGCATTTATCCTTAGCAATCAAGTAAATTGAAATAGTAAATTCCGGCCTGAGGACAAAAAAGGAAATGATGGTTTTACAAAGCACCCAGCAATAGATCCGAGTGGGTGTATCCAATTGGAAAACCCCAAACTGGTCCCCGACTTTTAGCCTGAAGGTCAGAATATAAGCTTGGGCCATTCAAAAGAACAATTGATTTTCAACTTGTTTTGTTTCCAGCGCGATTCATTTTGTACCCCACGCCAAAGCACGTTTCAATCAGCTGGTGATTCAGTTTCTTACGAAGCATCGTCATATAGACTCGTAATGATCCGTTATCCTCATCCAGGCTGTAGCCCCAGACTTCACGACCAATATAGTTATGCGTCAGAACCTTTCCAACGTTTTTGGAAAATAAAACAAGCAGTTTATATTCAATCGGGGTCAGGTGAAGAGGTTTATTTTCCAGCATCACAGCCTGTTCATCATAAATAATTTTAAGCGGCCCGTTCACAAAAGAAGAATTGGTCGTTGAATTTACAGGTGCTTTTAGTCTTCGCTCAATAACCCGGATGCGTGCAAGCAGTTCATCTACAGAAAATGGTTTACTCAAATAATCATCTGCTCCGGCATCTAAAGCTGCTACTTTCTCACTATCTTCGCCACGGGCGGATACAACAAGAATGGGTGTTCCCGAAAACGAGCGGATTTTTTCGATAATCTGCTGCCCATCCATGTCTGGAAGTCCAAGATCGAGCAAAATGAGACCAATTCTGCCACCCATAAAAGCCATGAGGGCTTCCTTGCCGCTTCGAGCGATCTGGTATGGGTAATCCTGAGTTTCAAAAAGGGTTCTATAGAGTCCAGCCATCTGACGATCATCCTCAACAACCAGGATTGCTGGTTTGTTTTTGCTTAGTGAAGTTTTCGAAATAGTGTCAATCTCCGACATGTCCCTATCATCCTTCTTCCTTATATCTTTATATCTTTTGTCTTTATATCCTTGTCTTCTTGCTATCTGTTTTATTGACTTCCTTTAGGCGGGTTCATATTTCTCATTTTCTTTTTCTTGCGCAGATTCTTCTGTCCACTTATTTATGAGTTTCCAGATGCTGGGACGGATGAGGGTCTGCAGGCTGCGGATCTTCCAGATTTTCAAGCGAAACTACCTTCCGATCAAGACCAATGCGAAAACGGGCCCCCGGATTGTTATCCAGAACCTCAATGGTGCCGCCATGAACATCCATTATGCTTTTACAAAGCGATAAGCCCAATCCCAAGGAGCGTTTACTGTCCACCACCTCGTTATGGGAAGTGATGAACGGTTCAAACAGATGCTCTTTTTCACCTTGGGAAATACCGGGTCCGTGGTCGGCCACATCCACAACTACCCTGGAGCCTTCACTTCTGATTTCGACTTCAATTGGAGTCTGACAAGGCGTATATTTCAGGGCATTATCAATTAAATTAACCAGAAGCTGAACCAGAAGCTTCCCATCTGCCTGAACAAATGCATCCTCTTTCGGTTCGATCAGCCGAATCGGATGCTCTTTGTCTGGTTCTTCTAAATGCCCACCCGAAGGATGAACATGACGCAGCGCTTCGGCTGCTACTTCTTCCATATCCACTAACTCTTTATGAAGTGCAATAGAGCCATCTTCCAGGCGGGTTAAAGCCAGGAGATTTTCAACTGTATCGCGCAGCCAGATTGAATCCTCATAAATCGTTCTGGTCAGGCGCTTGCGGTTTTCTGGACTGCATTGAGAATCAAGAAGCATGTCCGCGCTCGCTGAAATCGTGGTTAAAGGGGTCCGCAAATCATGCGAGATAGAGCGAAGCATAGCTATCTGCAAGTGCTCCTGCTGGCTTTTCAAAGCATTTTCTTCACTGATTCTCGCATTTTGGTTGTTTTCCAGACACAGCGCGCTTTGACCAAGAATTGATAGAATCATTGAGGTTTCATCCGGTGTCAGTTTTCCTTCTTTTAAATCAATTCCAACAACCCCATGAACATTCGTCTTATGACGGACTGCGAGATAAAGACACCTGGCTCCAGAAAGCGTATCTGTTGTTGCTCCGGCTCGTTTGTTGTTTTTCAAAACCCACATGGCTACTGCCTGTTCTTTGCCATTTTCAAAGATCTCAGGATGTTCACTGCAGACGGGCTTTCCTAGCTTTTCTTGTACATTGGGATAAAACACGATATCCTTTCCCGTCAGATCATGGAGCTGGCTGACGGTCTGGCTGACAATCTGTTCATCTGTATCTGCCTGGAGCATATTCTGGCCAGTCTCATAGAGCAGCGAACTTTTCGCGGCAGCGCCAGCCATAAACGTCTGCTGTCTATGACTTTTGCTAGCCAGGTTGGCAATTACCAATGACAAGGCGATCACCAGGATAAAGGAGAGCAAATAGCCCTGGTCAACCATGTCGAGCGAATGACGCGGCCAGGCGAAGTAATAACGAAACACCAGGACTGAAAGGATCGAATTGATCGCGGTCATCACCATGTTGCGGGAAAAAACAGCAGTCAGCAGGACGGAAAAAATATAGATAGCGAATAAATTGGCTTCCGAAATTCCTAACTGCTGCAGACCAAAGCAGATCATGGTAGCTGCTGCCAGTGGAGCCAAAATATAAAAGAACCCCCGTAAAAATTCTTCCATTTTCAGACTGAAGTGTTTGACTGGGCGCTTCGTTTGAATCCGGTCAGCATCTGGAATAATGAAAATTTCTGCATTTGGGGCCGACTCACTCAGCTGGTCGGTGAGAGAGGATGGATGTAAAAACGCACTTTTCCGTCCATAACGGCCAACGACAATTTTTGTTGCATGGCTGACTTTGGCATACGTACCGATTTGCCTGGCAATGTTTTCACCAAATACCGTTTCAATCCTTGCCCCCAGCCGATTAGCCAGCCGCATGTTTTCTTCAAGCCTTGCAGCATCTTCTTTTTCGAGAGCATCCGATTTCGGAGACTGAATATAAAGGGCTGTAAAACGGCCATGAAAGGCTTGTGCCATCCGCGCGGCTGCCCGGATAATTCCAGCATTGCTGGGCGACGACGAAAGGCATACCAGAATATGGTCCTGGACTTTTCCAATCGGCTGCTTTCGGTTGAGCCGATCTGCGCAGCGTCGCAGCGCAATTTCGCGCAGAGCGCTCAGATTGTCGATAGTGAAAAAGTTCTGCCGCGCCATATCGGCTTGATGCTGTTGATAAACCTTCCCTTCAGCGAACCGTTCCAGCAGCTCCTTTGGCTCAATATCGACCAGTTCAACCTGGTCGGCTAAATCAAATACGTCATCTGGAATTCGTTCGGCCACCTGAATTCCAGTAATCGCCGCAACGACTTCCCGTAAACTTTCGATATGCTGGACATTCACAGTTGTGTAAACATCTATTCCGTTTTGAAGCAATTCCCGAACATCCTGGTAGCGTTTCGCATGACGAACTCCCCTTGCGTTGGTGTGGGCAAGCTCATCAACCAGTGCCAGCTGCGGCTTCCGGGCAAGAATTCCATCCAGGTCCATTTCCCGTAAAGGCAATCCATTATAGGTAATCGAAAGTGGCTGAAGCATCTCGAGTCCTTGTGCTTGGGCGATCGTATCCTTACGAGCATGCGGCTCCAGATAGCCAATAACCACATCAACTCCTTTTTTCTTCGCTTCGTGTCCTGCTTCCAGCATGGAATACGTTTTCCCTACACCAGCAGCATATCCAAATAAAATTTTCAGTTTTCCCCGGCGGTCAAACTCGCCTGGCTTGCTGCCTGGCGGATCGAATTCTGTATTCGAGTTGATAGAAAGCACCTTTTGTTGGGAATATTTATCCTGCTCTTGGTCGTATTCGGATATTTTTTTCGTGTTATTCTGTTTTTCGTCGATCTCAATTTGTTTATCGCTTCGTTTTCCGGGTTTCTTTTCCATGGTTTGATTTTAGATTCACTTTCTATTTTTCATTCTTAGGTTGAACTAGTTATGCAAGGCAGATGACGAAGAAGTGTTTTCAGCTGTAAATTTCCTGACTTTGGCTGTGCAAGAGAAGATCCACCTGGTCATGGAGGATTCGATCAATCCTGACACTCTTTGATCCATCCCGACACCATTCATGATTTAAAAAAGGCAGACGGAATTACCACCTGCCTGGATCAAATGATCCCCTGTTCTTTGCCTTTTTATTCAGCGCGCAGTCTGGATCAATTCATCAATTGCGAGATTGACTTCGACTACGTTCACTGTTTGTTCTTGTGGACCATCTGCAACTATCCGACTGGAATGCTCTTTCATGATCTTTTCCAGCGTAGGCCGGTCAATGCCGGTAGTCCGTTCCAGTCTGGAAATCTGGTACCTGGCTGCTGCTTGGCTGATCTGAGGGTCCATCCCGCTCGCGCTGCTCATGTAAAGCTCTTCAGGAACGGGGGTATGGCTGACAAAGGAATTTTCTTCAATCCATGTTTTCAGCTTTTCCTGTTTCTGTTTTGTTTTTTGTGACCCATACGCATCATTTGCAGGAGCGGCATACACATAAGCTTTTCCATCTTTTTCCATCACTTGGTAATTGACTGGACGACTCCATAAATGATCTGGGCGATAATCCCTCTGACCGACTGCCAAACTCATCGCTCCGTAGCCGGTATTTTCAAAACTGCCGTTCGCTTGGTTGGGAAAGAAAAGCTGGCTGATTCCAAGAAGTCCAAAAGTATAGCACACACCCGCCAGAACAGTAATAGAGATAAATATTTTCAAGGCCGAAGCTAAATCACGTTTTGTTTTTATCATCTTGTTCACCTTTCAGCTTTCTAGACCAAGCCGCATCCAACCAGAAGCAGGTCGATCAATTTAATTGCCGCAAATGGGATAATCACGCCACCTACTCCATAGAGAAGCAAATTCCGAGCGAGAAGTTTTGAGGCAGGACGTTCCCGATACTTGACTCCTTTCAAAGCAAGTGGAATCAAGGCCACAATAATCAAGGCATTATAAATAACGGCTGAGAGAATCGCTGACTGGGCTGAATACAAATGCATGATGTTCAATGCTTCCAACCCAGGATAGAGCGGCACGAAAAGAGCGGGAATAATCGCAAAATATTTCGCCGCATCATTGGCAATTGAGAAAGTTGTCAATGCCCCGCGAGTCATCAGCAGCTGTTTGCCAATCCGGACAACTTCAGTCAGCTTTGTTGGTGAAGAATCCAGGTCCACCATGTTTCCTGCTTCTTTGGCCGCCTGGGTTCCAGTATTCATCGCAACCGCAACATCTGCCTGGGCAAGGGCTGGAGCATCATTGGTTCCATCGCCTGTCATAGCCACCAGATGTCCCTGCTTCTGGTAAGTACGAATCATTTCCAGTTTGCTTTCTGGAGTTGCCTGCGCCAGAAAATCATCTACTCCCGCTTCAGCAGCGATCGCCGCCGCGGTCAGAGGATTATCCCCAGTAATCATGACGGTCTTAATTCCCATTTTGCGCATTTCGCCAAATTTTTCCTGAACCCCCGGCTTAATCACGTCTTTTAAGTGAATGACACCCAATACCCGGTTGTCATTCGCCACAACCAATGGTGTTCCACCGGTTTTTGCGATTTCATCGGCCAAATCCGAACACTGCTGCGGCCATGTACCGTCATTTTTTTCTATATAATCCTTTACTGAGTCCGTTGCGCCTTTTTGAATGGCATGACCATTTGTTTTCACCCCGCTCATCCGAGTCAGCGCGGAAAATGGGATAAATTCCATCTCTTTATCAGCTGTCTGATCGAATCCATATTTTTCACGGGCTAAAACCAGAACGCTTCGCCCTTCCGGTGTTTCATCGGCTAAGGAAGAAAGCATAGCCGCTCTTGCCAGTTCATTTTCTTCGACACCCTCAACTGGTAAAAAGGCAGCGGCCTGACGGTTGCCAAACGTAATGGTTCCTGTCTTATCCAGCAGCAGAACATCCACATCGCCAGCAGCTTCAATGGCTCGTCCACTCATAGCCATGACATTGGCCTGATTGAGCCGGCTCATTCCTGCAATTCCAATTGCAGAAAGCAAGGCACCAATCGTAGTCGGCGCTAAGCAGACCAGCAATGCGATCAAGGTGGTCAGATTGGCTGGATTCGCTTTTCCAGCTGACTGGGCCGAGAAAAGTGAATAGCAGTATAAAGCAATCACCACTAGAACAAAAATGATCGTCAATGCAATCAAAAAGATTTGTAAAGCAATTTCATTGGGCGTTTTCTTCCGCGCCGCACCCTCGACCATGGAAATCATCTTGTCAAGAAAACCCTGTCCGGGTTCGCTTGTGACCTGAATTACGATCGTATCCGAAAGAACCGTCGTTCCACCGGTCACCGCACTGCGATCGCCGCCGGCTTCGCGAATGACGGGTGCCGATTCACCTGTAATCGCACTTTCGTCCACCGAGGCAGCCCCATAGACGACATCCCCATCCGCTGGGATCTGCTGGCCAGCACTGACAATGACCAAATCGCCTTGATGCAGTTTTGTGGAGGCGACTTCTACAGGGTGATCACGTTCTTCGATTGAAGAAACTTTGAAGGCCGTAATCTCTTTTTTGGCTGCGCGCAAAGCATCCGCCTGCGCTTTGCCTCTGCCCTCGGCAATGGCTTCAGCAAAATTGGCAAACAGGCAGGTAAACCAAAGCAGAATGGCAATCGCCAGTGTATAGCCAGCATTCGTGTCGTGCCATCCAAAAAAGGAAGCAACCCATAAAATAGTTGTGGCAATTGCTGAAAGATAAACGAGAAACATGACCGGATTTTCGGTCTGTGTTTTTAGATTCAGTTTCATAAAAGAGTCTTTCACTGCTCTTTCAATCATAGAAGCATTCATAACTTGAAAACCTTTCTAACCAAAGAACTGAGCCAGCGGTCCCAAGGCCAGGGCCGGGAAGAAGCTCAAAGCTCCAATCAGAAGAACAATAATCACCAGCAGCATTGAAAACAGCGGGGTATCCGTTGCCAAGGTTCCAGCCGATGCTGGAATCACCTTCTTGGCTCCAAGCGAGCCGGCAATCGCCAGCGCGGAGGCCATCGGGATAAAGCGGCCAAGAGCCATCAACACTCCGCCAAGAAGGTTCATCAACATAGTGTCTGTTGCAAACCCGGCCATTGCGGATCCATTGTTGGCTCCCATCGATGACCAGGCATACAAAATCTGAGAAAAGCCGTGAGCTCCCTGGTCCAGCCCAGAAGCAGGGAAAAGGGAGCCAAGAGCTGAACCAATAAGAATGCAAATTGGAGCACAGATACACAGGATGACAGAGTTTTTCATCTCGAAAGGCTCAATTTTCTTTGCCAGAAATTCAGGGGTTCGCCCAACCATCAGGCCAGCAATAAATACGGTCAGGATGATAAAACCAATCATGCCGATCAATCCTGTACCCACCCCGCCAAAGACAACTTCACCAATCTGCATCAGAATCATCGGAACAAGAGAGCCAAGGGGTGTTAAGCCATTAAAGGACAGGTTTGCTGAACCGCTCGAGGCTGCGGTTGTGCTGACAGCCCATAAAGCAGAGGATCCCACACCAAAGCGGCTTTCCTTGCCCAGCAGATTAGCTGCCGAGTATTCAGCACCGAAGCAGCAAGCCAATCCAATCGCGAAGAGCAGGGCCATAGAGAGAAATATTGCCAGTCCCTGCTTTTTATTGCGGATCATGGATCCAAAGGAAAAGCACAAAGCCATTGGAATCAGCAGAATCAAGATATTTTCAATCAGGTTGGACCAGCCGTTCGGGTTTTCCAAAGGAGATGCCGAGTTGGCAGCGGTTAATCCCCCGCCATTCGTCCCTGTCTGTTTGGCAGCTTCCACGGCTGCCATCAAGCCGCCAGGAACAAGCTGCTGGTCAGCAATTTGAGCATTGGAAACTTCCTTTCCATCCTGATAAACTTTTCCGTTTTCAATTTCAATTCCGTAAAGAATCGTTCCATCTTCATTGACAGCAACAGGATCCATCAGGGCACTTGCGCTGGATTCATTCAGATTCATCGGGGTTCCGCAAATCCCCAGCAGCAACGCAGCCACAATGTTAACGGGCAATAAAATATAGAGAATACATCCTGTAAAATCCTGCCAGAAGTTGCCCACCGTTCCATCCTGGGCATGGACAAAGCCACGGATTAAAGCAAATAGCACACACATGCCTACCGCAGCGGATACAAACATCTGGACAACAATTCCAAAAGCCCAGACCCACCATGAAAGGGAGAACGCTGGATCCGCAGCCTGCCAGTTGGTGTTGGTTACAAACGAAATAGCGGTATTAAAAGCCAAATCCCAAGTGTATCCATCCGCTAGCAGCAGAATGTAGAGAACAATAAAGCTGATCCCACTGACAAGCAGCACACAAGTCAGATATCTTTTCCAGGACATCGGAGTATCCGAAATTTTTAGACGATTTAAAATCCAGTCTTCCTGCCGGCTGATACTGGCAACATCCCGGCACATCACTTTCTGAATCCAAACTCCCAAAGGAATCGCCAGAGCGACGGAGAGAGTAAGGATTATTACGATCGAAATCATAATCGCAAGCTCCTTTCAACTTGATAGACAAGTTTTACTCTTTCATTCGCTAATTTGGGGTTAAAGAAAAAGGGGCAGTTGCTAAAGATTTGTTAAAAGCTTGATCAAGGATCGCATCTCCCTCACCCATTTCCACTGAAACATTGTGATTTCTTCTGCCTGTTTATTGAAGGCAGGTTATGACCATCTGGATAAAGCAAAAAACACATCCTTTGTGGATGTGCTGTTACAATTTCTGGAATTGATATCCATCTTTAACCAAACCCATTCGCGCTAGCAGGCGGTAGATCTTTACAGATCGTGAAAAATGGATACAGATTACAAAAAAAAAGAAGCATCCCCTCAGATTGCTCTGCCTGGAATGCTTCAAGTTCGTCTGGCAACGTCCTATTTTCGCTTTGACACTATTTTCGGCGTTCAATGGCTTAACTTCCGTGTTCGAGATGGGAACGGGTGTGACCCATTGGCTATCCTCACCATACTTCTCATGGACCTTTCAAAAACAAACACCAGCTTCGACATAACTGTGGTTACAGTTACTGGATGACTTTCGTCATCGTTTCATTTCATTCTTATCGGAAGAAGAAGCAGTCTTGCTTCTCTTCCCTCTCGTTATCTTAGATTAAGCTTTCGACCGATTAGTACTGGCCAACTTCATTTCTCACGAAACTTCCATACCCAGCCTATTTCCTTGTAGTCTTCAA
>JADGIS010000010.1 GCA_015233825.1 Erysipelotrichaceae bacterium RD49 | reverse complement strand
ACCGCTTCGGTTTACGTTCATCTATAGGGTTAAGGTACAGTTGCGCCCTCTCCCACCTACACGGCCTTAATATCACGTTCTTGTTCATAGGCTCGGAATTTTGATACGTGCTTCCTTCACGACCCCCCTTACGGCTGGACCGCTTGCACTTCTCTACTCTTGGCGATGACTCCCGAGGCTGGACTTACCAGCAAGCTATGCACCATGCCCGGCACACAACAAAAAGAACCAGCCAGATTCGACTGATTCTTTGTATCGATCTTTACGGATTTTAAAGCGATTGAGCTCCTGCTGCCGCCAGCGCATCGCGCTGGGCAAGGGCTTCATCTAAAATGTCAGCAGCCAGTAAGGTCTGAGCCTTATAGGCTTCATACATTTCTTTGTTGTTTTCGTTGAGAGCGGTCAAAAAATCCATGAACTCATAGGTCATATGCAACCCTTGGTCTACAGAAATCTTGAGATCCTCCTGCTGCTCCATTTCCCGTTTGGGCGGGGTAAACAACACGTCGCTCATCCGGCCGGTGCTGCCGTTGACAATGCTGAACGTGCCCTTCTCGCCTTGCAGCGTGGCCAGATAGTCCGCCGAGCTGTCTTTCGAGCCGATGCAGGTGATGTTCATATGCGGATACTGCAGCAGCAGCACGCCGGAGGTATCAATGCCATTCCAGCCTAAAACCGGCAGGTACACAATTCGTTCCGGCTTGCCAAACAGGCCGAGCGCCAGATGGATGTTGTAAATGTTGATATCCATCAAAGCGCCGCCATCCATCTTCGGATCAAAGGCATTTTCCACAATATGGTCCATATACTTTTTATAACGGCTGGAGTATTGCGAAAAGTTCAGCACACCTTCGCGGATTTCGCCGGCCATGTCCAGATTGTCTTTCAGCAAGCCAAAGTTTGGCGTATGGATATTGG
Source organism: Erysipelotrichaceae bacterium RD49 (assembly GCA_015233825.1). Taxonomy (GTDB): domain Bacteria; phylum Bacillota_I; class Bacilli_A; order Erysipelotrichales; family Erysipelotrichaceae; genus Allobaculum. Next base: position 30,311 of record JADGIS010000010.1, on the reverse strand, counting down.
TGATGGCTTCAAAAATCATCACACCATTTTTCTCAGCGAGTTCAAAAAGCTCTTCAGCCTGCTTGCGGCTCGGGGTGAACGGCTTTTCGAGAATGACATTCTTGCCTGCTTCCAGAGCCTTTTTGGCCTGTGGGTAGTGCAGGGCGTTGGGACTGGCGATATAGACGGTATCGAATTGGCTATCACCAAGCATGGCATCCAGATCATCATAGGCTTTGGCCACCTGATGCTTTTTGGCAAATGCTTTTGCCTTATCCATCGTTCTCGAGTAGACAGCAACCGGTTCAATGCCATCAATCCCTTCAATGGATTTGAACATCAGATCCACGATGGATCCACTGCCAATGGTTGCAAGTTTCATTTCCAGTTTCGACCTTTCCGCTGCTTTTGATCGGGCGCAGCTTTTTTCTCTTGATCTTCTGACTCGTCTTGATGAGGCGAGTCTTCTTTATTTTCCAGACTTTGTTCGCTGTCATCGGCTCTGTTTTCCCGGTTGGGGCGGCTGATGTTTTTCTTGGACGAATTCCAGTGCGGAACATTCAAAGACATATTGGAATTTTTAAACCGATTGTTCGGCTTTTTATTTGTATTCTCGCGATAAATCTTGAAGGCTACACCATCTTCGGTGTTCATGCCTTTGACTTTGTACTCATTGGCCTGCACGACTTTCGATACAATGGACAAACCTAGACCAAACTTGCCGCCTTCCCCCATAATATAGGGCTTGAACAGCGAATCGATCCGGTCTTCGGGCATTTTGGGGCCATCGTTGGAGATGATCAGCTCATCTTCATGGACTTCAATCTTGATGTAGTTTTTTGCATAGCGAAAAGCATTCTGCAAAATATTTTCCACGCAGACGCGCCAGGACTCAAACAAACCGTCAAAGTAGACTTCATCCACATCGGTAATCAGCTGGATTTCCGGCCGGATCACTTTGGCATTGAGCACCACTTCTTCAACGACATCCTTCATATTCGTGGTGACCCCCTCGGCATCGGAGGAAACCAGGTATTCAACCCGGTTCATGTACAGCAGCGAGTGAACTTTATCTTCCAGCCGCTTGGCATTGTCAAGAATCACATCCACGCTGCTTTCCAGATCCCCGTAGGGATAGATGCCGTCTTTGATGGATTCCGAATACGACTTGATCGTTGCAATAGGCGTCTTGAGGTCATGCGAAATGTTATGGATCATTTCTTCCTTGGCTTTTTCCTGCTTGGCCAGCTCAGTGGTGAGCGTCCGCAGTTCTTGGGCAACTTCGCCGATTTCATCTTCGCGGTTGATATATAAATCGACGTCCTTGCCCTCTTTGATCTGGGCGATATAGGCCTTGATCTGGTTGAGCGGACGGATGATTGAGAAGACCCACAAAAGCAAAACCATCAGCAGTAAAAAGAAAACCAGTACCGTGACATAAACCGTCGAATCCAATAAAGTTGTCCGGGTGGCGTCCGCATAGGAAGCATCCATATACGAGACAACAACAGAACTGCGCCCGTCATGCTCGGTTTTGGCCAGTCTGCAGTAGTAGCGGGTTCCTTTAAAGGTTTCAATTAAGTCTTTATTGTCACCAGTCGATTCCAGCATGTCTCTGGCTTGTCTGACCAGTTCATCCAGAAACTGGTCATCTTTAGGCTGTGCAATCGGCGAGCGGGAGACAACATCGACTTTGCCTGGAGTGACCACGATGGTGGTGATGTTGGTGTCGGCTGAGATGTAGTTGAACAGCTCCAGATCAGAACTTGGCTGCTTGCCAAGATCGAGCGCATTGATCACCGGGGTCTGCTTGGCCGCGAGCATGTCGAAAATCTGCTTGGAGATGGTATTGTTGATGTTATCCGACAAGAAGAACAGGAAAAACAACAGCAGGAAGACTACCATCAGCAGGATCAGTGAAATGATCTGCTGGGTCAAGGAGAGTTTTCGAAATGAATTCTGAAGCGGTAACTTCATCGAGGCTTACCCTAAACGATAGCCGTATCCGTAGATCGTATGGATGTTGAGCTTTGGCAGTTTTTTACGCAGTCTTCTTAAGGTATCATCGACAACGCGGTCGCTTCCAAAGTAGTTTTCATCCCAGACGTTTTCGAGAATTTTATCGCGGGAGAATGCAAATCCTTTGTTTTTGATAAACATCATCAGCAGATCGAATTCTTTGGTCGTCAGTTCGATCTCTTCTTGATCGGAATAAACTTTGCGCTGCTCTTCATCGAGCTCATAGCCGTCGATAAAGATGCGGTTATTGGTGTCTTTGTAGGCACGTTTGATCAGGTTGTTGACACGCAAAACCAGTTCTTTGGGGGAGAATGGCTTGGTGATGTAATCGTCGCAGCCTTTTTCCAGGCCGATGATCCGGTCAAATTCTTTGTCGCGGGCGGACATGAAGATCACCGGCGTATCCGGATTGGCTGTTCGAATTTCTTCTAGCAGATCAAAACCAGATTTGTCATCGAGCATGATGTCCAGAATCCAAAGGTGTACATCATCCTTGGTGTGGGCATTGGCTTCTTCATAGGTGTAATACGAATTGACTTCATAGCCTTCTTTGCGCAGATACTGGGCGACGAGATTGTTAATATCCTTTTCGTCTTCTACGATGTTGATGGTTCGTTTCATAATAACCTTCTTTCACAATTTCCGTTAAATGCATCTTCATCAAATCCACGTGTCCAAGCCAAAATGCCCAAAACACGGAATTGACCCAAAATTTTCAGCCCTGTTTTTGAATCCGCAACGTTTTGGGCGGATTGAAAATAGGACAGGTAAAGCGTTGCGTGAAAAACACTGCTCGACTTAAACGATCCGGCTGGTCCTTGCAGGCTGCTATTTGGCGTAGCCCTTTTCTTTGATCAGATCTGTCACCATATGAACGCAGTCTGCGCAGATCTGGTCGGTTGCGGCTTCCACCATAACCCGGATTAAAGGTTCGGTACCACTTGGACGAACCAGAATCCGGCCGTCATCCCCAAGCAGATCTGCCACTTCCTGGACTTTCGCATTGATCTCGGGATCATCAAGGACAACATTCTTATCGATCACTTCGACGTTTTCTAACAGCTGCGGATAAATGTACAGTCCGCGTGACAGTTCCTGAATGGTCTTGCCTGTCTCCCGCATGCACTGCAGCAGCTTGAGGCCCGTAAACAAACCGTCTCCCGTCACTTCATCTTCCAGAAAAATGATATGGCCAGACTGCTCGCCACCGATCCAGTAGTTGTTTTTCATCATTTCTTCTAAAACGTATTTGTCGCCAACCGGTGTCTGGATATAGTCAATTGAATTTTTATCCAGTGCTTTATACAAGCCGAGATTGGCCATAACCGTGGTTACAACCATATTGTTGGCCAAATGGCCTTTAGATTGTAAATACTTGCCCAGAATATACAAGATATAGTCGCCGTTGATCAAACGGCCATCAGAATCGACCGCAATCAGCCGGTCGGCATCGCCATCAAAAGCCAGGCCGATATCGCATTGGTTTTCAACCACAAAGCGCTGCAAGCCTTCGGGATGGGTCGAACCGGCTTTGAAGTTGATGTTGACGCCATTGGGTGCAGCATTGATTGCATCGACCGTTGCACCCAATGCATCCAAGGTTTCCACTGCAGTTGAGCAAGCCGACCCATTGGCCAGATCGACGGCAATATGCATGCCGGAAAGATCCACCGGAATTGTCTTTTTGAGCCACGAAATATACAGTTCCAACCCCGTATCCCAGTCAAAATATTCACCGACTTTTTCACCGGTTGCCAATGGCACTTCACTCAGTCCATCCATATAGTCTTCAATCTGAAGCAGAATTTCTTCTTCCATCTTGATGCCCAGATGGTTGAACACTTTAATGCCGTTGTCATAGAACGGGTTGTGGGAAGCGGAAACCATAATCCCGCAGTCAAAGTCCTCATTGCGAACGAGATAGGAGATGGCAGGAGTCGGGCAGACACCTAACAGATATACATCTGCGCCTGTGCTGACCGCTCCAGCGGCGAGTCCAAGTTCGAACATGGAACCGGAAAGACGAGTATCGCGGCCAATGAGAATTTTGGCGTGGGGCTTGTTTTGCGAGTAATACCAGCCCAGCCATTGTCCAATCCGGACAGCCATATCCAGAGTCAGCTGCTCATTGGCGCGGCCTCTGACTCCATCTGTTCCAAAATATTTTCCCATTTTTTATTCCTTTCTCCATCTGCGCGCACCGAATTTGTGAAAGTTCCGCAGATTAAGCATTGAAACCTCTCCAGGAAACCGCGATGGAGAGGTTTTGAGACGTAGTCGAAATGGCAAGCCTGGCTTGATCAGTTTGTTTGTAAGGAAAAGCACACTTTCAAAACACGCTTGGCATTTGTTTTTATCAATTTAGTTTATATTTTAAATCTTTAACCAGACAAGCTGGTCTTCGAAGCGTCCTGCTAGCCGGCATTTTTGCCCAGCGTCTGGCTGGCTTCCAGATTGGCTTCACTGGCCTGGCGTTCGGCTTCTTTCTGGGAAGCCTGCTCGGAGAGGGCCGAATTGGTGGAGGACGAGCTGTTGACCAGGGTAACGGTCGCGGTCACGGTTGGCGGATTGATCGAAACATTGACCTGTTTGCCCTGGCTGTCATAGGCAACCAATGGCACTTCAGCCACAAAGCCGCCCTCATTGCCGGAAGTATCGACGATCGCCCGGATTGCACGAATGGCATTGAGTTTATCGCGGGTAGCCCGCACCGTCACGGAACGGCTCGATAAAGTCGGCTTGTTGTAGGCATTGATCGACTGCCCGGTTCCAACAATCAGATCCGGCGTAATAAAGAATGTCTTCGTATATTTTTTAGCCAAGGTAACCTGCACGGTTGAAGGATTGACCCGCACATTGACGCCGGTCGGCAGACCAGCGGCGTCTAAAGAGACCGTATTGGTCCCTTCGCTTAAAGAGCGCAGATCCGCCGTTACGGAAGCCGAGTTTTGGGTGCGGACCAGCTGAATATCGGCTGCATCCCCTTCAACGGTAATGTCAGCCGTATTGGGTAAGCCGGACACCTCATAGGTGTTGTCATCCACCAGCACTTCAACTGGAATGGCAGCCAGGTTGAGGGTCACGGCATCTTTATTGAACAGCCGAAAGGACAAATCCTGGTAATTGATCGAAATGCAGATCATCAGCGCCATCACCAGGGAGGCGATTAAGGAAAGCTTGTCGCTATAAATGACCCGGTCAAACAGCTTGGAAATCCGGCCGGTGATATGGCGGAGCACGCGGGTCAGGCTGGCTAAAAAGGATTGGACATGGCCTTGCTTTTTTTCTTTAGGATCCATGTTTGGCACCTCCACTTTCTGTGGACTGGCTGTTTGGTTTGGACTTGGCTTTCGGCTCCGCTTTGGGCTGTTCAACTAGCAGGTTGACCACTTCTAATGGTTTAACACGGTCATCTACCTTTTCCGTTTTCTCATTTCGCTGGTTTTGGCGTTTGCCAAATGAGCTTGAGAAATTTTTCGTGGCATTGATGACCGGCTGGAACATGGAAGTATGGGATTCGTCCGCTTTGCCAAGGCGGCTGGTCAGATACCGGTACAGGCTTTCTGGCGAATACTGGGTCAGAACACCCTTTTGGGCAACGGAAATATTGCCGGTTTCTTCGGAGACAACTAAAGTAATGGAATCACTGACCTCGGAAATTCCCACCGCGGCTCGGTGACGGGCTCCATACTTGGAGGGCAGGTCTTTGGCCGTGCTGGGATAATAGGCAGCCGCGCAGACAAGCTTGTCGCCATCGATAATCACCGCGCCATCGTGCATCGGCGTACCGTACTGGAAGATGGTTTCCAGCAGTTCACTGGTGACATCGGAATCCATCTGGATTCCCGTTTTGGCATAATCTTCCAAAGACTGGCCCATCTGCAGGGTGATCAAAGCCCCTGTTTTGGTCTTGGACATGTCGCTGACTGCCTTGACCAGTTCATTAATCATGTGGTTAATCCGCTCAGCCGGCAGATCCGGTGCAAACGAGGCATTGGATTTGCCCATTTTTTCCAGCATCGAGCGAATTTCCGGCTGCAGAACAATCAAGACGACGACCATTCCCCAGCGCAAGACAATTTCCAGTAAATAGCTGACGGTTTTCAGCTGCAGCAAGTCAGCAAACAGCTTGAATAACAGCAAGGCAAGAATCCCCTTGACGATCTGAATCGTCCGGCTGTTGTTGCGCACGATTCGAATGCCTGTATAAATCAAGGCCCAGAGTACGCAGACATCCAGAATCAGCCGCAGGATCAGTTCAATATCGGATAAGACCATCCGATCCCTTCTTTCTTATTGCGCAAGCGCAAATTCAATATAGTCGTGCACACTTCCAAAAGTATGGGCAGCGACAACAGTCACTTCATAAGGCGCCAGGGCATGCGCAGCCGAGTTTTCATTGGATTCTAGCATCGGGATATCATTGTGAGAATCGCCCATCGAATAGGTATTCTCGTCATTGATATCCGCAAACGCTTCAACAAAGTCAAGGCCGGTTGCCTTCGAAACCCCTTTGGGAACCACATCCACAACGAAGTTATTCGCAAACGCAGTTACGCTTGAACCAAAGTACTGGTTGATCTTGTCAGCAAGCTCCAGAGCGGTTTCGGGCGTTGTGCACGAGAAAACGATCTGTGCAAAGCGGCCAGAGTCCATAATTTCTTCTTCTGACCAGGTCTGCTGGATATGGGGATAGCGGTGGTCCTGCAGGTTGGGATGCACTTCCACTTTGTGGCGATTGACGCCATCATTGACCATGTAGGAGACGATATCCGGGTCTTCATGGCTGGCAAACATCAAGTCAATGGCGGTGATGCTGTCCAGGCTGGTTTCCAGCAGCTTATTACCATTGGCATCGAAAACCATGCCGCCATTGTTGGTCACATAGTAGTCCACAGGAATCTGGAATTCTTCCAGCTCTTTGGTGATGGATTCTTTCGAGCGGCCGGTGACAATCGCAAAGATATTGCCCCTCTCGCGCCATTGGTTGATCGCATCAATATCCTGTTGAAGGATTGAGTTTCCAAACTTCAAAGTCCCATCGTAATCTGTTGCAAGTAGCTTCATAATGATCCTCTTTTCTCTATATCAGTCAAAACTGCATTCTTCTTAATCATAACATACAATCGATTAGCACTTGCATGCCCCTTGTCAAGAAGGCTGCCCGAATGTAAGCGGATGCACAAAGAGTCCAAAAGCGCTGCAAAATCACATCGGTCTTCCTGGACAGATTGGTCAAACCCCTTTTAAGAGTATCAAAATTCGATAGAAATTATGTGATTTTTACTCTTCGATTGTCCAAACAGCTTCCTTTCATTTCTGTAAAAAAAAGCCAAAGAGGCCATTGGTTGATCGGGCTGCAGGCAGCCAAGCGCATCCATTGTTTTCAAAACTTTAAGATGGTTTCTTCAAATAAGGATTAAAGCCTGCTCCAGGACAGGCTTTGGTCAAAACAAGACCCTTTTGTCTTTGCGGCTAAATCCTTTCTTCTTTCCATGTATTCTTAGTATTCTTAGTTTTGTATTCTGATCCCATGAATCCATATTCATAACGAAAGGAACCTTGATGAAAAAAATTCTCTTTGTCTGCCACGGCAATATCTGCCGTTCGGTCATGGCCCAATGGATCTTTCAAGATCTGGTCAACAAGAACCACTTCAAAGACGACTTTGAAATTGACAGCGCTGCTGTTTCCAGTGAAGAAACCGGTAATCCGATGGATCCGCCTGCCAAGCGCAAACTGCAAGAAAAAGGCATCCCCTTTGGAAACCACCACGCCCGCAAAATCACTCCGGCTGATTACGCCTATTCCGATAAAATTTATATTGTCAATGACCCCACCCAAGCTGCCTTGCAATTTGGATGGGGCTTGAAATAAGAAGCTTTTATGCATCTTTTTCAAGCCTGATTGACTAGCCTGAGTCTTAATTGACTACGTTATTTGAGAATCAACCTTAAACAAGTTGAAATAGGCACTCTGGAACATTCAGCCTAATTCCGGATTCTGCGGATCTGTATGAAACAGTACTGAGGTCAGGTGCAGTGTGCAGGTCGACAAACCTCTTATAACATTGGCGAAGGCTGGTGCTTTAACTACCTTTTAGGACGCTTTATTATCCTAAAACGAATTATTACCTTGGAGGTACAATATGGTTTACGTATTAGATGTAGATGGCAAGCCCTTAATGCCTACCCAAAGGCACGGCAAGGTGCGCCACCTTTTAAATGATAAGAAAGCCAGGGTAGTAAAGAAAAACCCTTTTACCATCCAGCTTTTATATGATTCAACCAGATATACCCAGCCCATCACTCTTGGAGTGGATGCTGGTTCTAAACAGATTGGTCTAAGTGCTTCAACCAAAGATAAAGAACTGCTGGCATGGGATGTCCAGAATAGAACAGACATCACTGAGCTAATCTCTACTAGAAGAGAAGCGCGGCGGGCGAGAAGAAACCGCAAGACAAGATATCGGGCACCAAGATTTAGCAACCGTGTTCGCACCAAACATAAAGGCTGGCTTGCTCCCTCGGTTGAACATAAGATTGGCACTCATCTTCGTTGCATTGAAGAAGTCCAAAAACTTTTGCCTGTAACCAGGATCGTAGTGGAAACAGCCTCTTTTGATACGCAGAAATTGAAGAATCCAGATATTTCTGGAACTGAATACCAAAATGGTGATCAAAAAGGATTCTGGAATGTTCGTGAGTATGTTTTATTTCGAGACAACCACGAATGCCAGCACTGCCATGGCAAAAAGAAAGATCCGATCTTAAATGTGCATCACATTGAAAGCCGGAAGACTGGCGGCGACTCGCCTTCCAACCTGATTACGCTTTGCGAAACGTGCCATAACGAATACCATGACAAGATCAACTCAGGAAAGATCAAAGGTCCAGAAGACTTTAAGCTGCCTAAGCGAGCTATGCCGTATCGAGATGCGGCTTTCATGGGCATCATGCGCTGGACCCTGCTGGAACGATTAAAAGAAGCCAACCCCGATATCGAAGTCATCAATACCTATGGCTACCTGACCAAGAACAAAAGAATTGAATTGAACCTAGCGAAAGAGCATTACAACGATGCATATTGCATTGCAGGAAATCTCAATGCCAAGCCGTTAAAACAATGCCTGTACCTCAAGAAGATCAGAAGACATAACCGCCAGATCCATAAATTCAACTTCATCAAAGGACATAAACGCAAGAACAACCAGGCACCACATATGGTTGGCGGGTTCTGTCTTTTTGATAAAGTTCGGTACAAAGGGCAAGAGTGCTTTATTACGGGGCGAAGAAAACGAGGTGCATTTACCTTAAAAACTTTTTGGGGACAAAAGATAAAAGATGGCGCTTCGATGAAAAAGCTGATTCTTGTAGAAAGAACCAGCGGATACATGAAACAAACAGCAACTCGGCAATTTCTGGCCACCCAAACCGTATAACGATTTGGATGGGGTACCCTTGCCTAACATATGGACGATTCCAACCAGCGCTTGATCAAGCGGATTCTCCCACACGATCCAGACCATAAAATAGAATTACTCAAACCGGATGGCCGGGATATTTTCGACCCCTGGTATTCGGGTGACTTCGAAACCGCCTACCAGGATATTTTAGAAGGCTGTAAATATCGTCTGGATGAGTTAATGAACCAATAAAAATAGACGTCCCACCAATCTTTCCCCTCCAATCCATTTGTGAAATCCATGTGAAATCCATTCTCATCTTGGAAGCGTTATCAGAACTTGGTAGACTAAAGACCGAGGAAAAAAGAATATGAAAGATTTGAAAAGCTATCACGCCTACTATGTAACCAGCCTGCTGTTTTTAGTCAGCTGCTTTATTTTTAAAGATATGGTCTTCTTCCCCTTAGCCTGCTGCTTTCTTTGTCTTGGGGTGGCCAAAATGTTTAAGGAACAGGGCCGTTTTGCCAATCCAGACGCCAATGCCAGCCAGGATAGACAAGAACAGCTCAAGACCCAATCCGCAGCCAAATAGTCCCTTTTGTTTTTAGATTTTGTCGATTGACTGCCATAAGATCGTCCGCGTTTTGGCAGCGCCTGGTGGGTGAAATGACATTCAGAAATTTTGTTTCCCTATTCTTTGTATCTCTGTCTTTCAAGCAGCCTGTCTTGTACGGGCTGCTTTTTGGCGTAAAAAAAGGCATCCCGAAGGATACCGTGTGCAGGACTCTGTAAGAAAACGAGTGCCTTATGGTTCCAGCTTGCCCAACTCGAATGCATAAGGAAGCAGAACTCGTCTACGCTTTGAATGTAGTGCACCAAAGATGGATTGCGATTTGAAATGACTGGATTATTCCTATTCCGAAAGGTCTTCTTCTTTCGGAAGAATAGGATTTGACTCTTCACTGGCTTCGCTGCGCCTGACTTTGAGGCCCAGCTTTTTCTTCTGCGCTCGGGACAGCGGCACTTTCATGGAGTGGTTGAGTTCGACTTCATCTTTATAAATGCCAGTCAGATACTTGCCATTAACCAAATAGGAGATATGGGTGCGCAAAAAGCCATAGCGGGCAAAAATCTCATCAAGATCAGCCAGGTTGAGCCGCCGGTGAAACTCGCCTTTGCGGGTATGGAAATGTACGTTCTTGCCGATCTTTTCCAAGTAGTAGATATCTTCAATCGGAATATCGATTTTCACGCCCTGGTAAATCAGGGAGTAGCATTCTTTCTGGCTGGCCTGGGCTTTAATCAGATCCTGGATATTGGTCAAATCCTGGCGCAGGTTTGCTTTTGAAATATACAGCACCCGTCTTCTCGTTTCGGCTGCCTGTTTGGGGGCCGGGTCTTTGCACAAATAGACAATGAGGGCGGCAGGGTTGTCGTGAACAAACACGCTTTCCAAACGCGGTGTCTGGAACATTTCATCGAAGAAAAAGATCTGGTAGTCTTCTTCTTTCATCGCTTTTGCCAGCATGCTGGCTTTATAAAAATGCCGAAACGTCCAATCGATCTTGGAAAAATATCCGCCAAGCAAAAAGACGATTTCTTTGGTTTCCTTTTCGTGTTCAAGGATGGCAACTTTAATCATGAGCGTCCTTCCTTTCTCCCTGTTCGATGGGTCTCATCTTCTACCGATCGACAGGACTATCCATGATTGTAACCGATCACAAAGCTGAAAGCTCCTTTTCTTTTTGAAAGTGTCATGGAATGGTTTCACCATTCTCAAAAGAAACGAAATTCTTGTATCCCTTCATTTCGTTTTAAACGACTAAAGATTTATTCTGGATTCAATTCGTTTTTTGTCCTCACTTACTTAATCGTGGGCCTGGATTCACTGTTTTTCCATGTTGCCAATAAAAAAGACAGGAGTTCAGTCTACAAACTCCCGTCGAATATCAGCCCCTAAAGCGCGCAGCTTGGAATCAAGCTTGTCATAGCCGCGGTCGATATGCTTAATTTCATGAATTTCCGTTTCTCCATCCGCCATTAAGCCTGCAATGACCAAAGCCGCCCCACAGCGCAAGTCGGTAGCGACAACCGGAGCGCCGTGTAATGGAGTTGGTCCATAGATATTGGCAGATGGCTCATTGACCGAAATCTCGGCTCCCATTTTGACCAGTTCCGGGCAGTGCTTAAAGCGCTGGGTATAAATCTCTTCCGTTACCGTCGAGCAGCCATCTGAGCGGGTCAGCAGCGTGGTGAAAGGCTGCTGGACATCCGTGGCAAAGCCTGGATAGGGTTTGGTGGTAATGTCGGTGGTCCGTAATGGCTTGGAGTGATCGTTGCCGTAAATATGAACCGAATCAGCGTTGAAATCATAGTTGATGCCGATTTCGCGCAGCTTGGATAAGATCGCATCCAAATGCTGGGGAATGACATTGCGAATCCACATGTCGTCCGCCATGGCTGCCCCGATCAAAATATAGGTAGCGGCTTCAATGCGGTCCGGAATGATTTCATGCATGCAGCCCCGCAGTTTTTCTACCCCATCAATGACCAGAGTGCTGGTTCCCATGCCATGAATGCGAGCCCCCATTTTGTTGAGCAGGGTGGCGATATCGATAATTTCGGGCTCACGGGCTGCGTTTTCAATGACTGTGCGGCCTTTGGCAAAAACGGCTGCCATCATAATATTGATCGTGGCCCCGACCGAAGAAATATCCAGGAAGATGCGGGTTCCTCTCAACCCTTCAGGTGGTGCTTGTAAAATGGTGCAGTCATCCTCGTAGCTGATGGTTGCGCCCAGAGCCTGGAAGCCTTTGAGATGAAGGTCGATAGGACGAGGTCCAAGATAGCATCCGCCCGGGCTTTTGATCTGCGCGCGGCCATACTTGCCAAGAAGCGCACCCATAAAATAATAAGATGCCCGCAGCTTTTGCACCGCTGGTGAAACCAGGGGTACATCCTGCATGGTGGATGTATCGATAATCAACGTCTCCGCATCCGGTCTGGCGACCTGAACACCGAGTTCTTCTAAAAGTTCAACTAATGCTTCTACATCGGAAATCTGCGGTACCCCGTAGATTGTCACTTTTTCTGAGCCAAGTGCAGCTGCTGGAATGAGAGCAACCGTCGAGTTCTTACTGCCGGAAATCGTGACTGTTCCGTTGAGCCGTTTCCCGCCTCTGATTTTAATGACTTCTTCCATATGCGATTGTCCCTTCCTTTTTATAACAAGCCTTTTTTGATTGGAGTGGCGATGGTCAGGCCTTGCTGTCAATCAAAGAAAACGAAATGTTTTCAGGTTGTATACCGATCAGATTATACAGTCTTTTTGGGCAGAGTAAAGCTGCCAGAAACACCGGGCCAAAGGCGGTTTCTGGCAGCTGAGTGATTTTTTCTTTATTTTGACAGTTCAATGACCACAAATGAGGCATTCTCGTCTTTTCTTGACGATTTCCGGCTGGATTTATGTGAAATCGGGCAAGAAAGCCATCCATTTCCTGAAAGGGGTTTCCCTTTGGCCAAAAGCATTTATCTGTTGTGGATTGCCCATTTGGGTCAACAAAGCAGGCCAAGTTTGTCTTTGAATGTTATCGACGCTCGAGCACAGGTGTACGCCCAGCGCTGACAAGATCGCCATCCAGCACCCGCACTTCGTCCGGGCGGCGCAGGTTTGTAATGACCATGCAGACCGTCAGATCAACATTCTGGCTGTCCAAGAATTTGCGATTGAGCCGGATAAGCGGACTGCCGCATTTGACGCGGGTTCCTTCTAAGGCCAGCGTTTCAAAGCCGCGTTCGCGATAGATGCCGGCGTTGAATCCCACATGGATCAAAATCATGTCCCCGCTTTCCGTTTCCAGTCCGACGGACTGCCTGCCATAAGGCACCATGGCCACCGTGGCAGCACAAGGGGCAACCACCAGGTCATCTTCAGGGACAATCGCCACGCCTTCGCCAAACATCTTGGAGGCAAAGACCGGATCGGCAACCGCGCTCAAGGGCATCAGCTTGCCATTGATACAAGCGGTTAAACGCTTATCAGGGCTTCGTTTTTCCTTTCTTTTGTAATTAGGCTTCATCTTTCTTTCCTTTGTAAATATGTATCCATCCAATTGGTGATTTCTTCCAGGCGGCGCTCCCGGTGGACAGGCTTTCCTGAACGGGAAAGTTCGTGGTTTTCCTGATGGAAGAGCACCATCTTGGTATCAACACCATTCTGGATCAAGCCGTTGAGCATCTGGTAGCCCTGCTCAATTGGACAGCGGTAATCTTCGTCGCTGTGGATGAATAAAGTCGGTGTCGTAGCGGTTGAAATGGTCCGCATGGGTGAATGCCACCACAGCTGTTCCGGGTTTTCCAGTCCGCATCCTTGCTGGTCAACGACAAATTCTGGTCCAATATCGCTTGTTCCCCAAAAGGAAAGCCAGTTGGAAATCGAGCGCTGGCTGGCCGCTGCTTGAAAGCGTCCTGTATGGGTAATGATCCAGTTGGTCATAAAGCCGCCGTAGCTGCCCCCCGTTACGCCAACGCGCTTGGGATCGATCTGCGGAATCTGGGCAAGGACGGTATCCGTGAAATTCATCAAATCATCATAGTCATCGGTTCCATATTTACCGCGCAGATCCGCGTAGTCATTGCCCTGGCCATCCGATCCAAACGGGTTGCAGAAAAAGACGAAATAGCCATGCGATGCCCAGACTTGCATTTCATGATAGAACACAGTGCCATAGACGGTCTTGGGACCGCCATGAATATCGAGAATGGCTGGATATTTCTTGTTGGGATCATAGTCTTTGGGATAAAGTACCCAGCCCATCTGGCTGGTATTCTGGCTGCCGGTATAAAAGATCGGTTTGGCCTGGGCAATGTATTTATCGTGAAGTTCAGGGTGGAAATTCGAAACCTGAATCACTTCGCCATTTTCCATCTTGTACAGTTCCTGCAGCTCGCCTGGTCTGGCCCCGATGAAATACAGTTCTCCTTTGGCAAAGCCAAAACTATGAATCGTGCCCGGCCACTCCAAAATTTGGTGGAGTGCATCGCCATCTACATCGAACAAATTGACGTGGTTGACAATCGTGCTGGTAAAGCAAAGCCGATTGCCATCCATCGCGGTATCATTGCCGCCAAGCAGGGCGCAATCCGTTCCCACGGTATTGCCTAAGCATTCGCGCCAGTCGACTAACTGGCTGAGCTGTCTGGAAGTGAGATCGAAGGCGTACAGTTTGGGATTGGAATTGAGGCCGATCTGTTTGCCGTTGCTGGCAAAAAAGAGCAGGCGGTTTTCATCTGCATCCAGGTTGAACAGATCCATATGGGTGTTGCAAAGCAGCGTGCGCAGGTTAGTCTGCGGATCATATTCATACAGTGACATATTAAAGAAGGACTGCTTAGCTCCTTTGTCTTCACTGGCCGCAAAGTAAATCCGACCGTCTTTTACGCAAAATGCTGCTGGTTTCAAGCCTGTGGTAATGGGATCGGAGAGCGTTTTGGTCTTGCAGTCATACAAGGAATAGTGGGTGCGGTTTCCAGCAACAAACCCCTGGCCATTCATATAAAACGGGGATTCAGCCAAAACTTCATAGTCTTCAGCGTGCGGATGCTGATCCTCAGGCTTGTGATCGATTGAAACGAGCATCAAATCCGAATGAATAAAATCGAGAATTCTGGCATCGGGCTGCTCGATTTCTTCTGCCAGGATCGCTTCGCCCCCTTTTAAGGGAAGCCGCCATAAGGCTGTCTTCTTCTCATCCTTGGCTGGCAAAGAAAACCAGAGCGTTTTTTTATTTTCAAAGGTGAACGATGATACGGTTTTTCGGTCGGTCAGCTGCTTAATCTGGCCATTGCGGCAGAGCATCAGATCGTATTGGTAATTATTGTCGGCTTCATTGGCTTGGGCTTTAACAAAGACAACATTTCTGCCTTTGGCTTTCAAGCCGCCGTAAAAGGTAAAGGAATAGAGATCCTTGATTTCTACTGGGGTCATCCAAAATCCTCCTTGCTTTTTAATCTTTCAAGTCCTCAGTCTGGAATTTCAAACGTTCTTTGCCGCCAGCAGGCTGGCAATCCATGAAGGCTAAATTGGCCTTTTCAATTTGGAAACCACATCCAGCAAAGAAAGCAAAAAGAACGATACTCCTTGATAGTCTACAACAGTTTGGACCGAAATGGTTTTTGTTTTTCCAGCCGCATGGATGGATCTGCGAAAAATATATTCTTTCAGATTTAGAATGTATCCCAGCCAGATACCACTTTCTTTCTTCTTAAAAAAATACAACGAAGACAGCCAGGACCTTGCTTCATAAGATGAGCTGCAACCGGTAAAGAAAAAGGAGGCCGAAGCCCCCTTCAATTTGGATTGGTTTGTATAAATGATAGATACGCGATCGATTAAGCTTTGCCTGCAGAGCCAAGGAAGTTGGTTACATAATCTTCAACCAGAGCCTGGATTGCATCAGCACCTGGTTTGAGCAGTTTTCTTGGGTCCCATCCTTTGTTGGTGAGATCTTTGCCTGCTTCTACGTATTTGCGAGTTGCTTCAGCGAAAACAAGCTGGCATTCGGTGTTGATGTTTACTTTGGAAACACCAAGAACGATAGCTTCTTTAACCATTTCCTGTGGGATTCCAGATCCACCATGAAGTACGAGTGGTTTTCCGTCAGTAATTTTCTGGATTTCGCCAAGAACTTCAAAGTTCAGGCCTTTCCAGTCTGCTGGATATTTACCATGGATGTTACCGATACCCGCTGCCAAGAAGTCAACGCCAAGGTCAGCTACAGCTTTGCATTCGTTTGGATCCGCAACTTCACCAGAAGAGATTACACCATCTTCTTCACCGCCGATACCGCCGACTTCGCATTCGATGGAGATGTCTTTGGAATGAGCAAGCTCGATCAGTTCTTTGGATTTTTCGATGTTTTCTTCGATTGGATAGTGGGAGCCATCGAACATTACGGATGTGAATCCAGCTTCGATTGCTTTTTTAGCGCCTTCATAAGAACCATGGTCAAGATGGATCGCTACTGGTACGGTGATGTTGTAGAAATCCATGATGTTTTTAACCATGTCAACGGCATTCTTATAACCGCACATATATTTTGCTGCACCTTCGGAAACACCGAGGATTACAGGGGACTGTTTTGCTTCACAGCCAAGCAGAATGGCTTTAATCCATTCCATGTTGTTGATGTTGAAGGCACCGATCGCATAGTGGCCTTCGTGAGCTTTGTTAATCATTTCTGTCGCAGATACTAACATGACTCAAAATCCTCCTTTATTCAACGATACTAGTTTATCCCATGCGGGCTTTAAATTAAAGACAGATTCTTTCCCGTTTCTCACATTAAAGCGGTCGCTTTTCTTACATATTTCACAGTTAAAAGATTATTTTAGTTCACAATACGGTTGTTTATCATATCCATTGACCAAATTATTCGCCCGGCGAATTGTGATCAAACATTTTCTTGTTCTAACCTTGAAATCCGCCAAATTGTACGTAAGCCCTTCCGCCTTGACAATTCTTCCAAACTTTGTCTTTCTTCAACATAATTCCTGTCCAATTTACAGATCACAAATATCCAGATTCAGCCTGTTTTGCGGGCCATTCTTCAACAGATTGTCTTACTTTTCCAACTCAGCCAATTCTTGCCGTCTCCAGCCAGCTTTAACAAAAAATCGGATTCAGCCTTACTGGCAGGATCAATCCGGCTTTATTGTTACCAAAATGAAAATCAAGCTGATTTTTAAACGGGTATGAAAAAGATGAGTTTGAAACGCTGGTTTACGTCAGCTATTTGGGCGCATGGCGGCGGGAAGAACCACGCAGTTCAATCGGCTTGGCTAATGTCCTGACACGGTCCATCATTCGTCTTGCGGCTACTGAACTGGCCACAGAGTGGTCAAGCGAATAGCGGTCGACCAGTTCATTGAAGGCGATGTTGCTGGCAAAATAGGTCTTTTTGTTGTTGTTCATCCGCTCATCCAGAATGGGAAAGAGGATCTCATCTCGTGTCCAGGCGGTTGCGGCCTCACTGCCAAAGTCGTCTAAAAACAAGACATCGGCATACCGGAGCCTAGACAGAGTCAATCTGCGATATTCGTCATCGTTGAGGTTTTCCTTAATCTCGGCGATCAGCAAAGGCACTCTTACATAGGCAACCTTTTTGCCTTGTTTGGCATGTTCATTGGCTAAAGCCATCAATAAAGTCGACTTTCCTGTTCCCGGCTGGCCATAAAACAGGCAGCCGTTTTGCAAGCCCAAAGAACTCACAGCCTGGCCATAGGCCAGCAGGTATTCGCGCGGCTCATCATTGAGCGTGCTTGAGAGCGTTTCAAAGCTGAGCAGATAGTCCCTGCCCTGCATATGAGTGACAGTAAAGTTGTTTTTATGGGCCATCTGCTGGTTTTGGACTTGCTTAAACCGGCATGACACATAGACTTCGCTGACAAATCCATTCCCATCGACGCTTAAATCGCTGCGAACCCCTTTGATCGAGTTGGTACAGTAGTTCAGTCCTCTGCAGTCGCGGCAGATTCTTCCCTGCTTAATCCAGCGGCCAAACTGGCTGGAATTTTTTTCCAGAACTGAAACATCCAGATGGTTCTTTTGGAGAAACTGCTGGACGTTTGCATCTTTTTTCAGCCGGTCAATTAAATTCTGGCGGTATTGACGGGCGCTTTCGTCTAAATCGAATTTTAAATCCAACGATTCCATTCTTCATCCTCCTGTTCATCTCAACATTTTCGTCCTGTTCATTTGCTGCATTCATACTGTTTCCCAACCACCTGGCTATTCTTCAAACCATAATTTTTCTTGTTTCGGTTCTTGACCTGCCGGATTCTCCTGGTTTTTGTCATCGTTTTTTGCGCTGGCCAGCAGTTTGTTTTGCATGGCCAAAATTGCCTGCAGCTGGGCATTTTTGTCGTCTTCTTCCAACGGAGTTTTTGTATTTTCATCCGCATTGGAAGATTGGGCACTCTTTTTTTGTGAACCGGCCTTTTTTTTGCGGCCAGCGGCTTTTTTGCGGGTCGCTTTAGGCTTCTTTTCTGATTCCGGCTTGGCTGGATCATACTGCATAAGATTGGAATCTGCTTGAGAGAAATCCTGAACAGATGGCAATGGTTCTTCGTCCTTGAGATCATACGATTTAAAGTCCGGATCAAAATACGGTTCTTTTTGGTTTTTCAAATCCTGTGCCTCCATCATGCCGGGCAGTTCAGGATCCGGATCAATATACGGCTCTTTAAAAGCGTCTGCCGCTAAGCTGTCTAAACCAGGCTTGGCCGGACTTTGATTATTTTCATCAGGCAGAAAGGGTGCTGGAGCAGCCGATTCCATCTCATCGCTATCCTCGCCGGCTTTTGCACTGACCAGAAACTGGTTTTGCAAGGCGAGAATGGCTTCCACATCTTCTTCGGTTCCTTTTTCGGTCGGGATAATATCATACCAATCTGGAAGATTGGGCTTGGTGTTTTTGGCCTGGCCATACCTGGTGGTGGAAGCTGCATTTTTGGCCCGGCTGAAAAATTCTAAAGCCTGGTCCCTGGTTTCAATCTGGCTGCGGGCCATGTTGTTCGCCAGGGTGCGGACATATTTTTCAACCAGCGATCCCTGGCACTGTTCCATGGAATATTCAATGATCGTATTGATCAGTTCATTGGAAAAATGATGGGTTTCAGCCAGGGATAACAACAGGGCTCTTTCTTTGGGTAGCACTTTGGCATTGGCTGGCTGGCGGGCTTTCAAGAAGGAGACTGGGGCTTGCGTATAGTCATCGGGCTTGCCACTCTCAACTTTTTTGGTCACCCCAAGTTCATTGAGGATGCCGTCAAAATCAATCTGGGTATGGCGGGCGTTGGTATGTTTGGTGACCAGCACGATCATATTCTGCTCACTGATTCCATACACGTTAGCCAGCCTGGCGATGCGGTTGAGATTATCCTGGGTGCGCAGCCGGATTGGAAAGCGGCGCTGGGCTCCCCGCAAAAAGATATCCCAGTTGAAATCGTAGGTGCGGCTGCTGCTCCAGTCCATGTGGGCACTGCCCAGGTCTTCTTCTTTTTGAACGGTCCAGTTTTTTTCAAAGTGCGTCAGATCCAGCGTCCGGGTGATTTCAACCAGTTCTTCCTCTTCTTGCTCCTTGGTCTCGAAAGTCGCCTGCAGCCGCTTTACCCCGTCGCGGTCGACAGCTTGATAAAGCAGGCGGCGCAGGACTTCATCCTTAAAAAAAGCGGGCGGAGTTTTCGGAGCACAGACCAGAATCCGCGCCAGCTGCTTGGACGAATTTTCAAAACTGCGCAGCAGCTCAAATTTCTCTAACCGTTCGCGGCTGGTTTTCAAGGCGGTCGGCGTTGTTTGTAAAAGAGCGATCAGGTCTTCTTCTTCAATCCAGCAAGGCTGCCCAACTTTGGTGGCGGCTAAGCTATAGAGTGCTGCATAAAACAGGATGGCCTCATTTCCTACTAATGGCTTATAGAGCAGACACAACGCTGGCAGCCAGCAGGCGGGCGGATCTTTAGGCAGCCGGATTTCAATGGCCATTTTTACTGTCTCTCCTTGGGCAGTTTTGCCAGTTGCTTTTCAATCTGCACTTTCAAATCTTCGGGTGTCGAATTGTTGGTGAAGACAACATCCGATAACGCTGCTTTTTGTTCGGGAGCCATCTGTAATGCTAAGCGCCGCTTGGCTTCCTGCTCAGGAATATTGCGGCCATTTTGGAGTCGTGCTAAAGCTGTATCCGGGCTGCAGGTAACGGTCCAGATCTGGTCAAAGTGGTCCTGCAGGCCGCATTCGAAAAGCAAAGGAACTTCAACGGCACAAGGCCCTTGCTGCTTGTCAATCCAGGTATCCATTGCTTCGATAATCAAAGGCTGAAGCACACTTTCAATCTGCTGGCGCAAGCTGGGATCTTCAAACAAGGCATCGGCCAATTGCTGCTTGTCCAGCTGGCCATTTTCATTTACAAAAAGCAAGCCGGCTTTTTGCAAAGCCTGCCAGCCGGCGTGGCCAGGTTTTTGAAGATCGGCGTTGATTGCATCGCAATCATTGGTTGGAATATGGTCCTTCAAAATTGAAGCCACCATACTTTTGCCCGACCCCATTGTCCCGGTAATGCCGATCACCGTCTGCTTCCATTGACCCTGACGGCGTTTTTGATTTGAATGCTCCATATTTTTCTCCTTCCATTCCTGATGCTCTGCCTCTTGAGCCTGCAGGCGTTTACGGTTTCAAATCCATGGATTGAATTCCAGATTGGATTTTGCTTTCAATTCTTTTATTGTTGCCCAAGCCGCCCTTGAAATGAAAGAAATCCGATTCAGATTCCAGCCAGATGGTCAGAAACTGAATCGGATTGAATCTTTCTTCAAAGTGGAGCGTCAGCCGGCCTGCTTACTTTTCTTGCTGGCAGTTCGGGCAGTACCAGGTGCTGCGGCCATTGATTCTGGTCTGGACGATTTTACCTTGGCAGTTCTTGCAAAGATCCTCTTTGTCTTTGCCATGGACAGCCAGCTCATTTTGAAAGCTGCCCGCATGACCATCCCCATATGAAAAACTGCGAATCGTTGTTCCACCCAGCTCAATGGCCCGGTTGAGCAAAGCGCGGGTGGCATCGAGAATTCTTGTCCAGTCTTCAAGATCCAAATGACAAGCCGGGGTGGCCGGAGAAATTCCGGCATGAAACAGGATTTCATCCGCGTAAATATTGCCGATGCCCGCAATGGCTTTCTGGTCCAGCAAAAACGTTTTGACGGGGATTTTTCGCTTCTTCCCTTTTTCTAAAAGTTCTTGGGCCGTGAGTGACGGATCCAGCGCATCTTTGCCGACATTGGCCAAAACGGGCAGAGCCTGCCAGTTTGCCGCTTTTGGATACAGATACATCCTGCCAAACTTGCGGGTGTCCTTATAACAAAGAACTCGGCCATCTTCCAGTGTGAACAGTGCATGGATATGCTTGCGGTCCTTGACTGGATCCAAAGCATCCACATCCGCCATGGAATCCAGAATCAAAAACTTGCCTTCCATGCGCAGATGCGCGATCAGATCCAGGTCATCCAGTTGGAAATGCAAATACTTGCCTAACCGTTCAAACTTGCGAAAGTGCTGGTTTTTGAGCATCGTGCAAAACGCATCGACCGGCAGATTCGCAGCCAGCTTGGGATGCAAAATCCTGGCATCGACGATTTTGGCATCCTGCAGCTGGTCCGCCAGATAGGTGATGACATTTTGGACTTCGGGAGCTTCTGGCATTATTTAGCCTCATACCAGCTGCGGCCAGCCCCAATCGAGGCTTTAAGCGGGACGCGTAGTTCCATCGCTGAATCCATCACATCCAGAATCAGCTTTTCCATAACCTCTTTTTCTTCGTCCGGAACTTTGAAGATCAATTCATCATGAATCTGCAGGATCATTTCGCTCTTGAGGCCTTTTTCCTGGATCGCTTCATTGACTTTTAACATCGCAACTTTAATCAAATCAGCAGCGGAACCTTGAATGGGGGCATTCATCGCGGCGCGCTTGCCAAATTCACGGGTCATAAAGTTCTTGTCTTTAATTTCAGGAATTTCTCTGCGGCGGTGAAACAGCGTTTCGACATAGCCGTTGGCTTCGCAAAAAGCAATCAGTTCATCCATAAAGCGGTGGATATTGGGATAGCTGGCCATGTAGGCTTCAATAAAGTCACGCGCCTGGTTCCGGGTGATTTTCAGCTCCTGGGATAAACCAAATTCTGTCTGGCCATAGATGATCGCAAAGTTGACGGTTTTGGCTACCCGGCGCTGGTCTTCGGTCACCTGGCCAGGTTCCTCATTAAAGATAATTGAAGCCGTCCGCTTATGAATGTCAATATCCTCTTTAAAGGCTTCAATCATGTACTGCTCATCGGCCATATGGGCTAACATGCGCAGTTCGATCTGGGAGTAGTCCGCAGAAATATACCAGCAGCCTTCAGGAGCGATGAAGGCCTTGCGGATCTGGCGGCCTTCTTCGGTTTTAATCGAGATATTCTGCAAGTTTGGATCCGAGGACGACAAACGGCCTGTCGAAGTCAGGGTCTGGTTGAAGGTCGTATAAATTTTGCCATCCACGATGTATTTGGATAAGCCTTCAATATAGGTACTGACGATCTTGGAGTATTTTCTATATTCCAGAATCTGGTCGACGATCGGATGGGCACCGCGCATTTTCTCTAATACATCGGCTGCAGTCGACCGTTTGCGG
Source organism: Erysipelotrichaceae bacterium RD49 (assembly GCA_015233825.1). Classification (GTDB taxonomy): domain Bacteria; phylum Bacillota_I; class Bacilli_A; order Erysipelotrichales; family Erysipelotrichaceae; genus Allobaculum. The sequence goes on along the minus strand of JADGIS010000010.1, from coordinate 7,692 downwards.
CCGCCGCCTTTGAGCTTCAGCTCATCAAAGAGCACCTGGCCAAGCTGTTTGGGGGAGCCGACGTTGAATTCATAGCCTGCATAGGCGTAGATTTTTTTGGCGATCTCTTCCATTCGGGTGGTGTAGTCTTTGCCGATGGCTTCCAGAACGGACCGGTCGCAGTCGATGCCGCGGCATTCCATCTCGAACAACACCCTGGTCAAAGGCTTTTCAACCTGGGTATAGAGCATCATCAAATTTTTCTGCTCTAATTTGGGCAGCAGCTTGTCCGCAAGACCAACCAGACCGGCACACCATTGCCCATACACACCCAAAGCACGCTCTTCAGTAAAGCCGCCATTCTTTTTCAAGCTCAAATCATGCAGCGAAGTGCTCAATTCAATGCCGGCTGCTTTCAGTTTATCTTCCGTGCTGGAAGCGGCGGAATTGAGCAAGAAGATCATCAAGTGCAGATCCTGGCTGAATTGAGCCAAAGGCAGGCCGTTTTGCTTGAGCAGGTGGAGCGTGTCTTTGATCGACCAGGTCTGAAGCGTCTTGTCGGTTTCCAGCAGCGAATGGAAATTGGCATCTGCAAGGGCAGCTGCTTTGGGCAGGTAGTGGATTTCGTTTTCGACAGGATAGAGAAAACCAAACAGTTCCTGGGCCAGGAAAGGTTCACGGGAAGCCAGAGGCAGCAAAACCAGACTGGAATCTTTGGGGCCGTCAAAGGCATCGACCGTTTTGAAAACCAGTTTTTCATGATGCTCCGGTTTGATATCCAGCTTATCGAGCAGGCTGTTCATTTCATATTTGGAATAGAAATTGGCTGCCACGCTTTTATCCAGGCCATAGCTCAGATCCGGCAGGTCAAAGGGCAGTTTCATCTGGCGGAAGATTGTAGCAGTCTCTTTGGATAAGAAGGCCATTTCTTTGCCTTCTTCCAGATATTGTTTGCGTTTGCCTTTGATTTGGTCGATGTGCTCATAGACACCTTCAATGCTTCCATATTGATGAAGCAAAGTGAGTGCTGTCTTTTCGCCAATGTGCTTGACACCTGGAATATTGTCAGAAGGATCCCCCATCAGACCTTTTAAATCGATGATCTGCTTGGGTTTAAGTTCGTACTGGTCCCAAATCGCTTTTTCATCCATCAGTTCATAATTAGCCAGTCCCCGCTTCATCATGATGACTTTGATATGGGCATCCACCAGCTGCAGCAGGTCTTTATCGCTGGTTAAAATAATCGTTTCTAAATCCGGATCGGCTCCAGCCATGGAGCCAATAATGTCATCCGCTTCGTAGCCTTCCTGCTCATAACGGGTGATGTTGACCGCATCAAGATATTCGCGCACGATCGGCATCTGGACGAGCAGTTCGTCATCCAGCTGTGGTCTGGTTCCTTTGTATTCGGGCATTTTTTCATGCCGGAATGTCTTTTTTCCAGCATCCCAGGCCACCAGAATGGCATCCGCCTCGGTCAGGGCAATAGCTTTTTGAAGCATGGAAATAAAACCGAAAACCGCATTGGTCGGAATTCCGGTCGATGTCGACATAGGGTTGGAGTAAATCGTAGAGTAATACGCTCGAAATAAGACGGAGTTTCCGTCAACAAGCAGCAATTTTTTCATAAAACACCTCTCGTCAATTTTAGCATGGTTTATAAACTTCTCTTAATGCCTTTAAACGTGACCAAAAGCGAAATTCATCCGTCAGATTTTCAAAAAATAAAAGCTGAAAGCACCGGGCTCTTTTGATTTCCTTCACAAAACCCGCATTGAAGCTTCCAGCTTTTAAAGCGTAAAATGATTTATCCTTTTGCCAAACAGGCGATCAGGAATTGGAATGGGTCGTCCTGGGGTGATTGGTGTTGGGCACTTGGCGGCGGTCAATCAAGCGGCGCCGGCTCTGGCTTTTCTTGATGATCCGGCTTTGGAATAAATAGAAGCGGTCCATCACCAAATCGACATAAATCGTCGCGATCACGACCAGGCTGCTGGTGAGAATCGTCAGTAGTTCGACATGATAAAACCAGGAAAAAAACGACACATTGGTAATTCCCATCATGCGCTGCCAGATATAAGGCAGAAAATCGACCATCAATAAAATCGAAATATAGATCACACAGGCGGATTCCACGCTGCAGGCTTTATTTTGGTAAATCCCAGCAGCCAGCGCCAGGACAGGATAGAGCAAAAAGCAAAATGGAAACGTACCGGTAAAAAATAAATCCCTCACGATCCCCGCAAACGCGCCGATCAGCATTCGGTTAAACCAGGGCTTATCGCGCACAAACACCAGAATGCCGGTCAGATAGAAATGCCAGGCCGCTGACATTTTGGTGTAGGTGAAGTCGATAGGAAAGGCAAAAGCGAAAATGGAGTCCAAAATCGCCAGGCAGAAAAAACCAAAGAGGATGCCAAAGGTCTTTCTCATGGGGCAGGCGTTCCTTTCGAGAAGATATTCACGTACGAAAAGCCGCTGATATCTTCTACGGGAGAGGCGTAAACCGTCGAAACGACCGCATCATCATTCATGACGGTTCCTGTCACCGTACCCACCATCAGACCCGACGCATAGACACCGCCTTTGCCGGATGTGGCTACTTTCTGGCCTGGCAGCACCACCGCTTCATGGTCGAACAATCGGATTTCATAACGGTTCTGGCTGGCATCATAGCCCTGGAAGACACCTTCCACGGTCGAGCCATCATCCATCGAAATCTGAACTGCAAAATCATTGGGCAGTTCATTGCTTGTCAGCAAGGTCACTGTTGAGGTATTGGTCTGCACTTCGCTGATCATGCCCACCAAGCCATAGGCCGAAGCCACCGCCATTCCCTCTTCCACCCCGCTGGCTGACCCTGCTGAAACCGTCAGCGTCTGGTTCCACGTCTGGCCGGGTCTTGCTAAAACCTGGGCAGAAATCTGCTGGGCATCGGGCATCGAGTTTTTTAGCTCAAGCAGTCCCTGAAGCTCCAGATTGCGGTTATGTTCCTGGGCATAGAGCGTCTGGTAAGAACGCTGGTTGGCCAGCTGTTCATTGAGATAGACATTGTCCTGGTAGGCGTGCCACAAATTGGAAAAATCACTCAAAGCATTGGAAACCGATGTGGCGGGCGATTCAAAAAGCCCGTAACGGATATAGGTCCAGGCACTGTATCCTAAATTGGAAATTGTATTCTGCCGCAGCGAAAGCATCAAGCAGCTTAAAACAAAAAAGAAACTGATCAATGTGATCAGGATTTTCTGCATTCTGGATAAACGGCGCATAAACTCCTCCTTTTATCTGTCTATCCATTATACAAGGCTGACCAATACCCATTCAATCCAGCAGTTGATGCGCTCGAAAACTGTAAGCGGCATCGCGGCCCACAATGATGTGATCGAGAATTGCGATCTGAAAGATGTCAGCCGCGTCGATTAAAATGCGGGTAGCTTCAAGATCTTCTTGTGATGGGGAGGGGTCATTGGAAGGATGATTGTGGACAAAAATCACGGAAGCTGCATTGGTTTCAAACGCCTGGCGAAAGACATCCCGGGGATGAATCAGCGAGCGGTTAAGCGTGCCCAGTGAAAGCAGGCTATGGCGCAGGATCCGGCCTTTGGTATCTAGATAGAGCGCTGCAAAGTGTTCTTGCTTTTCATCTCCATATTTAGCCTTGAACCATTCGATCACCTCATTCGTATTCGAGAGGGTAACTGGCTGGGAAAAGGCATTGGCCTGATGGCATCGGGCGGCCAGTTCCAGAGCCGCCTGAATGAGCAAAGCCCGCACTTTCCCAATGCCGGCAATGGCCATCAATTCAGAAAAGGTCATGCTGGCAAGCTTTCGCAGGTTGTCGCTGGCCTCCAGCACGCCTTGGGCGATCTGCAAGGCATTTTTTGTTTTGGTCCCTGATCCAATCAGCAGGCAGATCAGCTCCTGATCCGATAAGGAGGAAAGCCCAAAGCAAAGCGCTTTTTCTCTTGGGCGGTCTTCGGGACGATAGTCTTTAATCCTCATATTGAAATATACGAAAAAAAACCGCCTGCTGTTTCCCGCTTGCGGTCAATTGGCAAAAAAGAGCGAAGTTCAATCCCCTGATCCCCTCGCTTCTCCATTCTGTCCCTTTCAATATGATATTTTTGTTAGATTTCCTTTTTGAAAGGTTGGTTAACCTCTTTGGTTCACGTGATAAAATTTAGCTGTAATCGATTTCATCCGGGCAGTCCACCAAGGACATGTTTCTTGGAACATATTTCTTAGAATATGTTTCGCGTTTTTTGATACTGCCCCCCAATTCAAGGAGGAAATAATGATGACCTTTAGAAAACTTTCGCTGGCATTGTTCGGCGCTCTCATTCTTTTTGGCTGTTCTTCCAGTCCATCGTATGATCTTTCTTCTCAATCATCGGCTCTCTCTTCGTCAAGCCAAAAAGAAGGAAAGTTGTATCGCCTCGACGAATACAACTTGGTTTTTGCAAACCAGGATCCGTCTGCTGCCGGCTAAACCCTAATCTTCTTCTCTTCCTTGGGCCCAAAAGAAAAAGCCGCCAAGTCCCATCCCATCAGGGTGGATTTGGCGGCTTTTATCCTGCAAAAGCAGAGCGGATTGATTTCCTGTTCGGTAAGGAAAGAAATCCCTCCAAATAAAAAACTCACGGTTTCCCGTGAGATCAATTTCAAATGGAGCAGATGAGGAGAATCGAACTCCCGTATCAACCATGGCAAGGTCGTGTTCTACCATTGAACTACATCTGCATGAATGGCGGTCCAAACGGGACTCGAACCCGCAACCCCCTCCGTGACAGGGAGGTACGCTAACCAATTGCGCCATTGGACCTTAAAAAATGGAGCAGATGAGGAGAATCGAACTCCCGTATCAACCATGGCAAGGTCGTGTTCTACCATTGAACTACATCTGCATAAGTGGCGGTCCAAACGGGACTCGAACCCGCAACCCCCTCCGTGACAGGGAGGTACGCTAACCAATTGCGCCATTGGACCAAATATGGCGGAGAAGGAGAGATTTGAACTCTCGCACCAGTTTCCCGATCTACACCCTTAGCAGGGGCGCCTCTTCAACCACTTGAGTACTTCTCCAAGGATGTGCCGTCTTTCGTGACTGCTTCGCTATGATAGCACGTCAGCCGCGTCGGAAGCAAGTACTTTTTAAAAATTATTTTTTCAAGAATTTTTAAGAAGAACTTTGCTGCCTCTCTCGCATCGGGCATGGACAATACTAACATCATCTCTTTCGGATGTCACGCAAAAAATAAAAAAAGAATAAAAAGTTATGATTCTGGGGTTAGTGGGTTACTGTTCACACTCTGTCTATGACTCCGGAATAAGAGCGCCTGCTGTATTCACTGAATTGACAGCTTAAATCACTCAATACAAAAGTGAGTCAGTCATTTTCTTGTTAGGACTCACTTCAATTCATTTTCAACGAGGTAACAATTTGCTAAACCCGGCTGTTGATGTGAGCTGCATTTGAAAACCTTTGATTGGGCAGACTTAAGATGCTGCTTCGGTTTTCTTCTCTCCTTTTTTTACTCGCCCTTTTCGGGAGTGCTTTGAGAAATAATCCTGGGCAGCCTGGGCAAAGCTTAAAATTTCAGGGCGGTCTTCCTGCAGGCGAATCACGGCACTATAGGGAAAAGCCAAATCGACCAGCGTGAAATCTTCATCTTCCAGGCGCTCAATATCCAAGCTCTCTTTGGGAGCCAGTCCAATTCCATTGGCCAGCTGGATAGTCTTGATCAGATCATCCATGCTTCTTGCTTCCGCCTGGCTGGCGGCACTTCCCCGCTGCAATCCGCAAGCCTGTAAAGGTTCGATATAAAACGGCTGGGCAAGGCGGCGGCTCATCACAATGACATTTTCGTTTTCAAGCTCTTCTATCGAAATTTTCTTCTTTTTTTCCCATGCATGGTCTTCCGGGATGACGATGCAAAGCGGATAGTCAAATAAATCAAAAAGTCTGAAATCTGATTCTTTTTCAAAATTCGATTTTAAGCCAAAGGCAATATCGACATCTCCACTTTTCAAAGCCGTTATCAGATTGGGCATCTGGTCTTTGCGAAAGGTAAACGTTACCTGCTGATTGGACTTTTTATACTGGCTGACCAGATCGATAATTCCCTGGTTATCGCGGGTGCCGCTGAAGCCGATCTGGATCTGCGGCACTGGGGTATAGTCCATTTCTTCTAGCAGCTCATTGGCCATTTCAAACAAGCGGGTGCAGCCATGATAGAACTTCTCGCCAAGCCTGGTCAGGCGAAGCTTGCCCTGGAATTCGGAAAAGAGTTTGACATTCAGCTGCTGTTCAAGGGAACGGATCATTTCCTGGGCTTCATCTTCTTCAATAGCCATCTCATCCGCTGCTTTGGCCAGAGATTGTTTTTGAGCTGTCTGCAAAAAGAGCAGAATTTTTTCTTCTAACATCACATCTCCTCCCTCCAAATTGAGCTTCTTTCCGAGTCTTTAGCTTCATTATATGGGGTGAAAACTCTATTGACCGGCTTTAAGCTTCCATGACTTCAAGTTACGGATCGCCCTTGCTTAACGATCTGTTTGAGAGCGTTTCTTTGTTTTGGGTCAGGATTTAGGCTTTCCTGGTTTCAATTGATTTATTTCTGCCGCTCGTTTTGATCGATTACCCGAATGATTTTGGCAGGCACGCCACCAGCCAGAACATTATCAGGCAGATCCTTCGTCACCACGCTGCCAGCTGCAATCACGCAGCCTGATCCGATGGTCACACCCGGCATGACGGATACATTGGCTCCAAACCAGCAGTTATCACCAACCACAATCGGCAGGGCCACCTCTAATCCTTCATTGCGCTGGATGTAGTTGAGGGGATGATTGGCCGTATAAAAACCACAGAACGGGCCGATAAAAACATCGTTTCCAATCGTGATGCCGCCGCCGTCCATGAGATAACAGTTCACATTGACAAAGACACGCTTGCCAAAATGGATCAAGTTTCCATAATCTGCTGTAAATGGGGGACGAATATCGAGTCCTTCGGGCAATTGGCTTGTGCCAAGCAATTTTTTGAGCAATTCATCGCGCTTCGGGTCATTGAGCAGGGTCATGGAATATTCCAGACATAAATTGGCGCATTTTTCTCTAAGCTCAATCAGTTTTGGGTCATAGTTCGCATCGTACAAAAGACCTGCGTGCATTTTTTCGAGTTCTGTCATTTCACTTTCTTCTCTTTCTCTTGTCCCTTCCAGTTTACCTTTTCATGCCGTTCTTTTGGTTATCTTTCTTGGTGTGTGCTATTTTTTCAAAATTGGAACCGCTCTCTTAACCTTTTGGAATTTCAACAGCGGACATATTTCTTGTTTCAAAAAAAGAGGCTGCAGCCTCTTTATTCTGTAAATTACTCCCAGGTCTAACACAAAATTGCGTATAGGCCCCCCTCCCCACAATTTCGGCGTTTCTAGGCGCCTAATTCTGGGCTGGTTTTTGTAGAGTGTTTCTGTATAATGCTATTGAGCTCGCGGGTAATTTCTTTTTCGTCTTTACCCTGTGCAATCAGTTCTGAAACTGCATGATCGAGCTTGCTAATAGACTTACGGATGCTCAGTTCACGCGGGCATCCGTTTTCTTTTTTATCCACCGGATTCCACTCTGATCCATACGTAAGCATCGCCCAAATGCTGACAACCATTTTGCGGGCAATAGCGACAATTGCTCGTTTCGTTCCTCTTCGAGACTGAA
>JADGIS010000109.1 GCA_015233825.1 Erysipelotrichaceae bacterium RD49 | reverse complement strand
AGATGTGTATAAGAGACAGATGTTGTACACAGTGGTTCTACCATGCACCAGATTGTTTTTCTTCATGCATATAGTATATCATAAATATGATTAAATATTCTTAAATAAAATAAAAAGATATAACATCCAGTAATGCATCTTTATGCACCAGCCGCTTTCATCTCGGTCATTGAATGGCCGAGGATTCCCGCTCCATGTCCTAAACTGGAACTCTGCGGCAAAATTTTTTGATCTTTCAGTCACGTTCCATTTCAATTGCATAAGAATAGGCTATGATGAAAACGCATTTGGTCTGACCAATATCAGTGCTCTGAGTCCACAGCCGGTGATCTTTTTTCAATCCATTCTATCAACGTTAAAACCATATCGGCTAAAATGGATATCTCCTCTCAAAAGCCGGATTTCCTGCCAAGAAAAAAGACCCGGCTTCTAAAACAAGAAGAAACCAGGTCTAAAAATTCAGGATTGCAGACTTTATACAAGGTTGGAATAATCGTTTGTCATGCCCGCATCTTTAGGATCAATCGTCAGTACGCTGACCATTCTGTAGAAACTTTCGCGGGGTTGTTCTCTGTGCTCGCTCTTGTTCAAACGCAGTTCCACAGCGATCTGGTGGAGTTCATTCCAGCGTCTCTGTTTTTCACAGCGAACTTCCTCTTCTTCGCAATAGAAAGAATTCAGATCTACATTTGATTTCTGTCTCACTTTACTGGCGGAAGAAAGACGGCATTCAATCTGGCAGATATAATGCAGACGAGATTCATCACTTAAAGAATCAGAAGCCAGAATTTCAAAAATCAGTCCATCATCAACCGCATTGTGATTGACGCAGGCACTGGCAAGCGAAGAAAGCCTGTTTTCCAGATGGATCTGTAAATTACGCGTATTCATTCTTCTTCACCTCCAGAGCTAAGAACCAGACTCTAGTATTGACGCAAGCAAGTACTAAGTCTTTCCAGCTTACTAAAAATGTAAGCGGTTTTAAAGTATCTATTTCCTTTTTCTCACATTTTTAAAAGAAAGTCTACCACTTTCATTATCTTTTTCATTTGTTTTCAAAGGTCCTATCCATCGCGCCTTCTTGGCAGCAATTTGCATCGTTCGTGATACGATCAAACCGTATCCATGCGATTGGATTTTAAAATATTGAAATGAGGAAGTAGATATGAGAATCATCTCAGGTGACGCCCGCGGAAAAGCGATTGATGCCCCAAAAGGTTTGGACACCCGTCCGGTAACCGATAAAATCAGACAGGCTTTATTCAATGTCTGGCAGTTTCGTATTCCCGGCAGTTCGTTTTTGGATCTTTTTTCCGGATCAGGATCGATGGGCCTGGAGGCGATCAGCCGCCATGCCAAACATGTGGTGATGGTTGAAAAAGGCAAAGAAGCAGCCCAAGTCATCCGCAAGAATATCAAAGCCTGCCACTTTGAAGGCCGGGACGCCAATGTCATGGAGCAGGATGTCTTTGAGGCCATCAAACTGTTAAAAAGCAGAGGTGAAAAATTCGATATCATTTACCTGGACCCGCCCTATACCGTAGATGAAATCTTTCACCCCGTCATGGAAGCTTTAGCAGATGCTGCTCTATTAAAACCGGATGGCGAAATTGTCATTCGGACGAAAAAAGAAAAGAAGATGAACGGGCGCTATGGCCGGCTGAAAAAATACCGCGAAAAGACTTGGGGGATTTCTACCGCTCATTTCTATCGGGACGAATTGGATGAAAACTAACAGGAGTCATTCTTTCATTGCATTGGGAGTGAACCTCCCGGCCCAAACGGACAAATGCATCAGTATCTGTCCTAAAAAGAACCTTTAAAATGGTCCATTTGGACAGGGCTTCAGGAGCCGAAACGGATGTGGTCGTGTGAACCGAAGTTCAAAAACGGACATTTCCTGTTCAAAAATGCCATCACGTCCCAGTGGTCCAGAGCCTGTTCACCGGCTCATATCCGAAAGGGCTAATGTCTGATTGAACTGACCGGTTTTGCCTCTGGCAAGCTGGTCTTTTTTGCCTGAGTCAGACATTTTGTTTTGAATTGCCTGCTTTGATGCAAATGAGGATTGGATTCGCCATACATCAGCTTCGAAGTTCACCATCTCTGGAGTAAACAGCTCAGGAAACAGCTTGCGTCCGATATTCGCTGCACCATTCAAGTCAGCATTGATTCCCATTCCGTTTTTGGATTTGTACTGTCCTCTGGTTGTTCTTCTTGGGCTGAATTCATGTTCGGACTCCTCTCCATATACAGGCAGATCATCCTCATCCAAAAACGAAGCTTTGAAGGTGTAGCTTTCTTCTGTTTCCAGATACAGAATTCCTTCTTTTTTGCAGCGGTATTCAAGCTGCTGGCGTAACAGGTTGATTGGCATTTTACAGAATTCCTGGTTGTTTTTGGCTCCGATGTTGATGTTCTGCTTCAGTCCCTTGTTGTGTCCAACAACCAGCGGATCAATCTCATTTTTCTTAAGGGATTTCATAATCCGCACGGCTGTTTTAGAAACCAGATCTTTCGTTTGGTTACAGCGATTGAATAAATTCCATACTTTTCTCCTTCGTCTGATTGAAATCAGGGGTAAGGGGTTCTTCTTTTCAGTGTTGAAATGGGGTTTTGGATCTTCAATCTACAGCTTTTTTGGATCCAGATTGAAATTCGATTGTTTGTCTTTCTTTTTGGTTTAAATGATTTGAATTTTGTTTTCGCCAACCTGCTTGAAAGCTGGGCAGGCTCTCTAAGTTGGTGCTTGTTTATTAAGCATTTTGTTTTTTTTGGGGGGGATGCAGCCAGAAGCAAAAGAGCGCTGGGGGATTGTCTTTCGCTTCTGGTCGAGAGGGAGGAAGAGTTCTTGCAGTCCATTGGGGAGATGGACTGGTGGGGATTTGCGATTGGATTTTGGGTGCGGTTCTATTGTGTTTACAGTTTGCGATTGGTTTTGCGAAAGCTTACTAGATGTAGGTTTCGAAGCTTTCTTCGGCTTCACCTGGTACAAAGTGGAATGTGACAGGCACGCCTATGGCTTGCAGCCTCCGGAAATCTTGGACTTCCTGATCATTGACAGAAACCATTTTCTTGACGGTGCGTTTGCCTTCGCCATCGAACATGATGCCGATGTTGACTTTCGGCATTTCGACACCGTTTTCCTTGAGCTCGATTAAAGTAGCGGGTTCGCGTACAACCATGAACACATTGTGGTTGTCCGATTTACCGGCATTGAAGTTTTTGATGGCTGTATCCGTACCAACAATTGACATGCCGGTTCCGGCTGGCTTGGACATGCGCATCGCTTGCTTTTGGATTTCGTCTTTGGAGACTTCATCGTCTACAACCATCAATCGTTTGGCTTTGGTGGCGCCGGTCCATTGGGTGACCACAATTCCGTGGATCAGGCGCTGATCAATACGTGCAAGGACTGAACTCATTTCTTTTTCCTCCTGTGAAGTTCGCTTTGACTTCGCTCTTGTCTTTTGACGGTGTCAGGATACGGCGCCAGAAAAACGGTTTCAATCCTTGGGAAAACAGTCGGGACAATGCTCATTCTTCTAATTTTTTCCCATTTTAATCGGAATTTTCCCAGTTGTATTCTGCTTTATCTATCGATATTTCTCTGAATTTCATCATCACAGGCCGCTAAAAGCCAACCCATTTCCCTTCCCATCTCCCATACTCTGGGAAACCTTTCCCTATCCATGGACACAATTTTCAAAAACCATTCATATTTTCCATTTTCTTTTCTTTCTCTCCTTTTTCTTTCTCTTTCTCGGCGTGATGGGCATACCGATCTTTGATTTTGGATTATATTATTTTAGTTTATATTCATAAAAAAAGCCGGCCTTCGCAATCCGCAAGCGGCTGGCTTCGTTCATTTTATGGCTTTCCCATTTTGTGGTATCGAATGGCTTGTCGATCGGTCTGAAACGTGTCAACATACTTATAAAGATCACGTAAAAAGGCGGATGGTTTTTTCGGTTCAAACCGCAAATCAGAGCTCTTCCAGGGAAAATCCAATCTCTGTTTTTGAGCTGCATGTTCTTCTTTTCTTTCAAAGAACAGATAGGCAGCTTGCGTAAAGCGCACAGATTTTATCGGCGTTTATCGCTTTCATTTCCAGTTTACGGTGCATCGAGGCCAATTTTTGACCGTGTTCTTGCTCATTTGTTTTGTTTCGTATATCTTGATTGATGAACTCAGAGATTGAGCTCAGATTCTTAATTTCAGGATTGCGTGTTCTATTGAATTTAGACAGGTCTTCTAACAATTGAGGTATCAAAATGCGTAAATACATCAGCAGTGATGAACTGTACACAACTCTCCAGCAGATCCTTGAAAAAAACAACCCGGAACTGCTTACCATCTATCGAAGCATTCTTCACTATCGGTTAGCCCAGAGTGCCTTGGATCAAAAACGATGTGCTCAAATTGAAAAAATGCTTCAGATGCCGCAGAAAACTGTTCTCGCGTTGTTAAACATGGTTTTGCTTCCCATTGTTTGTACAGTTTTTGTATGCACTGTTTACAATCGAATGCCGGAATATTTATCAATCACGTCTGTTGTGGCTTTCCTTGGTTTTACTTTATTCGAGGCCTGGCGCTTTTCACGACTGGCTGCGCGTCTTTCGCAATGCCGCCCCTATGTATTGATTGATGAACTTTTCGCTAGGAAAATTTTAGTTGTCCGTCATGGCACATCCAAGACCGCTAAGGCAGCCAAGTAGCTGTCTTTTTATTTTGCCTCATTTCTTTTCTCTCTATCTTTATTTCTGTTCTTCTGTTGAAGTCAAAATCGGATTATTTCAGTTTTTTGTATGAAAATTTTAGAATAATTTGTCATTTTTGGTACCGGAATGAACAGTTAATATTAAAATATAGCTTCTTTTCGTTTACTGTTGTCTAATTCTCTCTTTTCGGCGATTATAAAATGGTTAATGCAAGATTTGCGGGATGTCATCGAAATTCCAGACGACCCGTACCTCTGGCCTGAACAAAGACTGATGGTGTCCATATTCGTTGAGCAATTGCCTGGTTACTCTCTTTTTTAAGCCTGGCCATCCTTTTCCCGCCTGAGCCTGCGGGAGGGTACGCTGTTCAATGGTGTATGGACCTCAAAACAGGATCGAATATAAAAAATGGTTTCACTGCTCGATGTTTTCGTGATGCCTTGTTGCCCATTTTCCTGTTCGATTCTTTCTTTATTCGATCCATAGCCGCCCTGTCAATCCTTAAGCGCGCCTTAACGAGGGATTCTATATACTGGAAGCATAAGCCGATATGCAAATTTTCATATTCTAGTTCTGGATTCGATTTATCTTCTTCACGTTTATTCATCGGTCTATGTTTCCTGTTTACACTCTCGTCAACTTGATCTGATGGCTTTATTTTTTAGAAAGGCGGTGGTGGAATGGACAGTCAATCTTCTTTTGCAACTGAAACGTTTAAACCTCCAGTCGTCGCAGTCTATCTGACCTCTGACCCATCCACAAAACAGGCAGTCGATGCTGCTTACCAGGAAGCCAGAACAACGGGTGGCAAACTGCATGCCTTTTATGTCAACACCCCGGAAATGAATTTGTCCGGTTCCAAGGCGAAAGACTCTCTTCAAAGTATTTTGAACTATGCCAGCTCGTTTGGCGCCCATATCTCGGTGCTCAATGGATCGGATCCGAAATACTTAATCGGTGAATTCTGCCGAAGCAATTCCATCGATCTGCTGGTGCTCAACCGTCCGGCAGAACCCAAAGGATTTGCCCGCTTGAAGCCGACCTTTGCCCAGCAGATTTCAGCCTTTCTGCCCGAAACAAAGCTGATGACGGTACCGGGGACGATGACGATTCATGCTTCGCATATTCAGCCGGAAAAGAAGGATCTTCGCAGCAATGTCCAAAACTTCTTTTTGATCACGCTCATCATTATGCTGACTACCCTGCTTTGTTATGGGCTGGATCATGCCAATGTCGATGAATTCATTCAGGCGCAGATCTTCATTCTTGGCGTTTTGGTCTGCTCGGTTTCAACCGGCAGCATATTCTGGTCGCTTGTTTCGGCCATGGCTTGTGACTTGTTGTTTGTATTTCTGTTCGCCCAGCCGCGATTGTCAATTGTTTACAATTCCCAGCGGCTTTCGATGGCTATTGCGATGGCATTTGTGGTCTCGCTGTTTGGATCCTATATCGGCATCAAGCTTAAATCCGAAACCCGCAGTGCCCAGCGCTCCACCTGGGCGACCCAGATGCTTCTGGAAACCACCCACCAGCTCCACGCCGCAAAAACCCCAATCGATGTCATCGAAGTGACCTGCCATAAGCTGGCTGCGATTTCCGAACGGGACGTCGTTTACTATCCATATATTGACGAAATTTTTCATGATCCCATGTACTTCGACCATGATGAAAACACGCCCAGCGATCATGCCCAGGCTGAAAAAGAGCTGCTGATCGCCAAAGAAGCGCTCAAGCGCCATGACAATACAGGATCTTTGACCAAATACTATCCCGATGCCAAGTTTATCTATTTTCCTTGGGAAACAAGGACGGAAACGTTTGGCGTGATCGGTATCCGCTTTGAGCAGCAGACCTCCGATCCTTTAGAATTGATGGTCCTGCGCAATATTGTGGCAGATGGCGCCCAGACCTTAGAAGCTGTGATTCAAGAAATCGAGCTTCAGCAAACCAACCTGCAAAAGGAAAGCGATCTGCTTCGTTCCAACTTGCTGAAAGCCTTGTCCCACGATATTCGCACTCCGCTGACTGCCATTCTGGGCAATGTATCCAACTATAGATTGTCTCATGACTGTATGACCAGCGAGCAAAAGGCAAAGATCTGGGATGAAATCCAATACGACTCTTTAAACATGTATTATATGGTTGAAAATCTATTGACTGCAGCGCGCATGGATTCCAGTTCCATGCCGGTTAAGCTTCAGCCTGAGCTTTTAAATGATGTGGTGGAAACAGGCATGGACTATCCGTATAAAGCCAATGTCACCCATCCGATCACCATTGAAGAAACGGACGATCTGCTTGTAGCCAATATGGACGCCAGCCTGATTGCCCAGGTGGTTTCCAACCTGGTTACTAACTCTATCCATCACACCCCGGATGGCACCCCCATCAAAATTCGAACCTATGCCGAGGATGGCATGGCCGTTGTCGAAGTCTCGGATGAAGGGCTGGGCATCAAAGATTCAATGAAAGACAAAATCTTTGATATTTTCTATACAGGGGACGCTCCATGCTTTGATTCCACCCACTATTTAGGTCTTGGTCTGTTTTTATGTAAAGCGATTCTGGATGCTCATCATGGCATCATTGAAGTTCACGACAATAAGCCAAGAGGCAGTGTCTTCTCTTTTAGAATTCCATTGCTTTCCATTGCCTAGCGTCGGACTGATCCGCAGCCTGACGCTTTTATTTTCGATAGTTTTCTGCTTGATGAATGCAGTTGCGTTTGTTTCTGTGGCGGTTTTGTTTGTATAATTAGAAAAGAAAAAGGTGAAATTTTTATGAATACTACAACAGTACTTGTTGTCGAAGACGATAACTCCATTCGCAATTTAATTGGCACCACCCTCAAAGCCCATAATTATAAGTACCTGATGGCACCCGATGGAAAAACCGCGATTCTGGAAGCTTCTACGCATAATCCAGATGTCATTTTTCTTGATTTAGGCCTGCCGGATATGGATGGCGTCGACATTATTAAGAAAGTCCGCAGCTGGTCCAATGTGCCCATCATTGTCATTTCAGCTCGTACCGATGACGATGATAAAATCAGGGCTTTAGACGCCGGTGCCGACGACTATCTGACCAAGCCCTTTTCAATTGTTGAATTGTTAGCCCGCTTGCGCGTTGTCGAACGCCATCTGTCCACCCAGCCGCAAGCAGCCCAATCTAAATCTGTTTTTGTCAATGGTCCCTTGCGCGTCGATTATGCCGCGGGGTGTGTCACGCTCAACGGCGAGGAGCTCCATCTGACTCCGATCGAATTCAAGCTGCTGACTCTTTTAAGCAAAAATGTCGGCCGCGTTTTAACCCACAACTACATCACCCAGCAGATCTGGGGATCCAACATGGATAATGACATTGCCTCCTTGCGTGTGTTCATGGCAACTCTGCGCAAAAAACTAGAAAAGAAAGGCGATATCCAGTTTATCCAGACCCATATCGGCGTTGGATACCGGATGTTAAAAGTGGAATAGCCAGCTGGCTGATTCCTCTTATTGAAGGATCATCGGTTTCGATCCCCTCCATTCAATCTATTTCTTAAAACTCGAAACAGGATCTTCACCGGTCCTGTTTTTGGATCTGGCCGTGTAAAAAGGATCTGGTTCTACCGGCCAGATCCTTTTGTTTTGAATTCATTCAAAATGATGGGATGAGATCGTTTTTAGAAAATCCCAGGATCAACTAAAACGCTCACTTTGAATTTTCGTTTTGGCTTTCGATGAATCGAAACTGGTTCAAAGGCTGTTGAAAGCGAACGAGCCGAATGAATCGCTGACAATTTCTGGATAAAATGGCCAGCCGATGATTTCATCCATCCTTTACGAATCAAGTAAAACCGGCCAAATAGAAATTTGTAAGCATTGACCATGGTCCCTGTCAATCCCGCCGAAGCGAGCGTGCCAAAGCCAACCGATTCAACATCGCCATATAAAACCAGAGAAAGAATGACCGAAAGCGCGGCTAAGGTTAAGTCACTGGCTACGTGAAGCTTGCCAAAATTCATGTGGAAACGATCGCAGATGGCATTCAATGCGCCTTCGTAAGGCATGACCACCAGTTTGCTTTGCAAGATCATAAAGATGCCAAGAGCCATCGTGGCACAAGCCATCATAGTCAATATAATCTGAGCGAAAAAGGTCTGCGGTACTACCCAGGCTAAGAGTTTTCCCAGAAGGGAAATCAAAGCAGATTGAATCAGGCAAAGAACAATCTGCTTGATCTGGAACAGCCCAAAGTGCTTGCAAACGGCCGTTTCCACCGAAACAAAAAAACAGTTTTGTAAAAAGGTCATCGCCGCAAAACCGATCGGCATGACCTGGTTAAGCATAAAACTTAAAGAAGAGTAAGGGGACTGGCCCAACGCCGCATTGGTAAACAAGCAGGTTCCAATCGTCGTGATCACCAGACCCAATCCATAGACTAAATACTGCTCCACTGTTTCCACTGCAATCTGGGCCGCCAGCTCATTGGGAAAATGAAAGACACCCGTCGAGATGCAGCAAAAGGCAAGGGATGATAAATGATACTGATCTGCCAGTTCCAAGCAGGCGCGATAGCAGGAAGACAGAAGCTCACAGTCTAGTTTCGTGACCTGTCCATAGACAATCGGGCCAACCGTATGAATGACATATTGGCAGGGCAGGTTGTAGGCCTTCGTAATCTTGGCTTGGCCAGTCGGCTCAGCATATCCTTGCTTGTCCATCAACACGGCGCAGTCCTGCCTTAACTGCATGCCGGCATACGTATGAATGGCATTGTCAATACAGTGATGGCCTGGAACAAAGCAGCCCAGCATCTGGTCGTTAGCCGCATTGACAATCGCCCCGACTTTCAGTCGAGTAGTATCCCCTTTCCACGAATAGATCTGTTTGCGAACCGGCTTGAGTTCGCTCAGTTCTACTATTCCTTTCTGTTTTAGCTCGTCCTGTAAATATTCGTCCTGCAAAGCCAGAATGTCAGGATCGATGGTTTTCGGCGGCCTGACATTCATCAGGGCTCTTAACAAATGCTTCTTTTGATCAAGATCGGATGGAATCGCCAAGTTTTGGTATTGCGGATCTTCCGTAATTAGTATTTGCTGATCAAATCATTTCGGCTTTATCTATCGTTGAAATCAGGATATTTGAAGTGATAAAGTGCAAGGGAAAAACCGGTTTTTGCCGAAAAAGCTTGCACTTTCAAAGATGATGCCGAC
>JADGIS010000108.1 GCA_015233825.1 Erysipelotrichaceae bacterium RD49 | reverse complement strand
AGGTGGAGGCAGCGAAGGCAATGCCGCCGTGACCATAGAGATCTGCAATGATGCCAGCGAAAATACGAGACTGTTTCTCATCAAGAAAGGGTTCAAAACGGTCATGGAGTTGTGTAATGAATTCTTTAGTTTCTGAATGAATAGACATAGCGAACCTCCTTTTGGGAGAAATTCTAACATGTCATAAAAAGAAAGCTTCAGAACTCAGATGTTATCTTGTGTTAAACAATCAGTTAGATTAGGGACTATTCCTAATAGTCGGAAAATAGTACTTTTTCTAATTGGACTATAAATACAAATGGTCTAGAAATAGATTAAAATAAAACGGAAAGACCATACTCTTAACAGAAAGCAGGTGAAACAATGATTGGTGCAATTATTGGCGATATTGTCGGATCCAGATTTGAATGGCATAACCATCGCTCAAAAGATTTTGACTTGATGCCATCTACATGTTTCTTTACGGATGACTCCATTATGTCTTTGGCTGTATGTGATGCCTTGATGAAAAGCAGACCGGACTGGAAGAATCTGAGCAATCAAGCAGTCAGTTCAATGCAGAAAATTGGACGTCCTTATCCAGACAGCGGATATGGCGGATCCTTTTATCATTGGATGTATTCTGATGATCCAAAACCATATGGCAGCTATGGAAATGGGGCAGCTATGCGGGTAAGTGGCTGTGGATATGTGGCAAATTCTCTGGAAGAAGCAAAAGATCTTGCTAAAGCAGTAACAGAAGTAACCCATAACCACCCAGAAGGAATTAAAGGAGCCCAGGCCACTGCAGCCGCAGTCTATCTGGCTCGTACAGGAAAAAGCTTGGATGAAATTCGTGATTATATCACTCAAAACTACTATCCAATTGACTTCACTTTGGATTCCATTCGCGATACGTATCGGTTCAATGAAACGTGCCAGAATACCGTACCGCAAGCATTAGAAGCATTCTTTGAATCCACTGATTTTGAAGATGCAATCCGAAATGCAATTTCGATCGGCGACGACAGCGATACATTAGCAGCAATTACTGGATCAGTAGCTGAAGCCTATTATGGAGTCCCAGCTTCGATTCGAGAACAGGCTTTGACTTTCCTGGATAAACCTTTACGCAAAGTTCTCACGGATTTCGAAAATCTCTATCCACCAAAACAGGCCGACTAAGGCCAGTCTAAACTAGACTGGTCCTATTCGTACCCATTTATCTGTTGGATTGCTGCATAGAACTAGAGCTTTAAACGTATTGATATGCAGACAATAGACAGCATAGAAAATACGTGCAGTAGAAAAACAAGACGAAGAGAGCTAAGTAAGAGCAAAGAAAATAGGAGTAAAGCAAAAGCCCAATGTGAACCGGATCGACAGATCGGAATCCCATTGGGTAGTTTTGCCGTTACTGGCTTTCAATTAAGGTTTGCAGACTTTGCAAGGAACATAACCAGCGTTAATTACCGCTTCTCTACTTGAATTCGTATAGAAGACATTATTGTCATGAATGCTCTTTGCGTGTTTGCAGCTAGGACGATGGAACTTGTGGGTATTCGTATTGAGCGTATAGACAGCCTCTGCCTCCGAAACACGGTTTAAGCCATTTACAACATTAGAATTACCTGGATTGGAAGGCTGAACCGGGTTAGAAGGATTTACAGGCTGTGATGGCTGAGAAGGTTGTGCTGGTGGAGTAATTGTCTGTCCATAACCAGCAACCATCCAGCCGATTCCTTCATCTTTCCAGCCAGCCGCAACTAAACTCTGGGCTTCTGCCTGAGAAGTTGTGTAATGGTGGGAGCCAGCCCCTCTTGCATTTGGATTGTAAACACGATAGCAAGGAATCTCCCCGCCAGACTTCCAACAAACACCCTCATACTTCCAGCCTGCATTTGCTAGATTGTCTTTTTCAGCAGCATTGGTCGTATAGTGATGATCTCCATTATTTGGATTGTAAAGACGGTAAACATCACTACCTTCAGTTGGCGAAACCCAGCCAATGCCTTCATACTTCCAGCCAGCAGCTACCAGACTACCTTTTTCGGAAGCATTTCCTGTATAGAAATGTTCTCCGCTATTTGGATTGTACAATCTGAGCATATCAACAGTTGCTGCAGTTTCAGCCACATAAGACACAGAAGTATCCTCATGAGCCAGAACCGAAACTGGAGCCACAGTTCCCAGTAACAACGAAGCAGCCATCGCACTGGAAGCGAATAATTGTTTAAAATTCTTAGTTCTCATCTTCAGATTTTCCTTTCGTTTTAAGTTCCTAAATCGTATCACCTTTCAATGAAGAAGAACAGACGAAATAATAGGGATTTGGTCAAATGTAATGGCATTCATTCAATCTGTGTTCACCAAAGCTTCAAAAAAGCCCCATCAGCCATAATCGACTGATGAGACTTCATCAAAATAAAGTAACTCGAACAAAACAAATTGAAGCTAGACTAATCAGACGCGATTTCCTCAAAGAAGCCAAGAATTATTTGAGCCTCTTGCAACCAAAGCTATTCATCTGGATGGCATTTCTGACATGGACGATAACCAAGGCTCATGATTTCATATGGGGTCATGTCTGTATAAACTTTGTGATCTAAGCCGATTATTGAAGCAGAATAACAATCTTTCTTATGGAATTTTGGTTCATGATCCCTAGGCTTAGTATTCACAATATATTTTGCCTGGCTTTCAGATACATGACGAAGACCAGAAGGATTAGGTGTGGAAGGAATTACTGGTTGTGTCGGTGTAGTTGGAGTTGTGGGAGTAGTAGGTGTCGTTGGATTCGACGGTACTACTGGAGTAGTAGGACGAGTCGGCGTTGATGGACTCGATGGAGTAGTAGTCGATGATGCTGGACCATTTGCGTTACCCCAAGGGAATGGATCTCCTGGCTCAAAAGCCATCCAGCCAACTTTTTCATCTCGCCAGCCAAGTTTAACCAGCTGATCAACTTCAGCTTTATTGGTTGTATAGTGATGCGAACCAGCACCACGTGTATTGGGATTGAAGACACGATAGGTCGGAACATTTCC
The DNA here is from genome assembly GCA_015233825.1 of Erysipelotrichaceae bacterium RD49. Classification (GTDB taxonomy): domain Bacteria; phylum Bacillota_I; class Bacilli_A; order Erysipelotrichales; family Erysipelotrichaceae; genus Allobaculum. The sequence goes on along the minus strand of JADGIS010000108.1, from coordinate 7,247 downwards.
ACCGGATTTCCAACCTATACCCTCATATTTCCAGCCTGCTTTTGTTAAACCATCCCGTTCAACCGCATTGGTCGTATAGTGATGGTCGCCATTCGCAGGATTGCTTAAACGATAAACATCCGCTCCAGTTCCTGGCGCAACCCATCCAATACCTTCCGAACGCCAGCCTTTATTCACTAAAGAATTGCGCTCAAAGATATTTGCGGTATAGAAATGCTCTCCACTATATGGATTGTAGACTTGATAGATTTCTTCAGCATGACCATGCCGATCCAGTTCAACGAAAGCATCTTCAAACTGATAGCCAGGATCAGAACTGGACTCATCGCTTTCTGCTAAAACAGGAAACGCACAAGACAGAAACATCGTTGCTGCCGCAAACAACGAAGCAAGAAATTGTCTATATTTTTTCATTTTAAAGCTCACCTCACATAATCAAACGTGTAAGCGAATTGTATCACGCAAACAAAATGAAAAAATCAAATCCTAGGTATTTTAACCATCAACCCAACAGAATATACGATAAATGTCATATGAATAAGTGAATTTTGCTTGTTGTAAACTTTGTTATCCCAACATGGCAGAGAATTTGGAAAGATGATGAAGTTCAGCAAAGAAAAGAATAGAAAACCAGCCAGCATTGGGGTCCGTCAGGACGACAATGCTGGCTGGTTGGATAATCAAGCCAAATTCAAGAAATAGATTGAGATTGAAATCATGACCAAGATCAGAGTCCAAACAAGGATCAAAACAAAAATCAAAGCGAAAATCAAAACTTAGCCAGATCATCCCAATCCGCAAGATGGGGAATCCCATCTAAAAACGAAAACTGGAGATTGGTCTAGCGAGCTCTTTCTTCCACTTCAGTTGCATTGACTAACAAGCGCTGATCGGAGCCAGGCTGCCCAGCTGGGGCGATACAAGTAGACAAGGTCAAAATCTTCGAATCCTGGGTAACCTCTAAATCACGGTTTACATTTGCACCTGGAGTATTACGCAGCTCATCTAAGTAGTTCTGGAAATCTTCAACTAAGCGGAACTGGTATTGGCCAGGGATATAGCGGTTATCAAAGGTCAGAGCACTGAAGATCTGGTACTTCATTGTTTTTTCTGGGGTGTAAATATAGATATATGGATTGGCATTAAAATAGTCAGGGTCTTCGTAGTTATGCAGCTCAGAGAACATCGTTTCTAGTTTTTCTGAACCCTCGGTATTAAACGAAGTATGGCCATACATCAAAGTGACTGGATCACTGAAATCAGCCGCATTAAAGCTTTCAATGTAAATCGCACCTGTAATGGAAGGCTGTCCATTCAAGTCTGTAGTCAGGTACTTTTCATCATCTGTACTTTGCAGGATGGGATAGTTAATCTCGGTATTTGGGACATAGATCCACCCAATGACTTCGGGGTTGATTTCTTTTAATTTTGCAAAATCAATCTCACGATCCATTGGATCCGTAGAAGCAGCAGGATCTGGTTCGGTAACGACACTTTCCTGCAGCTGATGATATTCTTCCTGTACTTTGCTGACTTCTGCCTCTTTGGACTCACCCTGCGAGCAGCCGCTCAAAACAAGAACACAAGCCATCAAGCCCATCATCAAAGCTTTGAAGGGGCGAAAAAGAGTTCTGCTTTTCATATTCGAATTCTCCTTATTTCAAGTTGTATTGTATTGGGCTGGAATAATTTACGTGCAAGTAAAACTTTCCCACCCTAATCACGTCAATACCGTCTTCTTCTGTGTCTTGCTTTTTCAAGGATGAAAAAGAGGATCAACGATCAAGAAGATACACAACTTCAAAAACTATCTTCTATCTGGAGGAATTTTACAACCGTAAAGCCGGATTCGTCACAAAAAATTGAAGAAGTCTTTGGATTTATACATTAATTGCTTGTTGACTGTTGAGAATCCTCAGCAGGAACCTCAGTATAAAAAGTCTGGATCAGCCAATCCTGCAAACCATCATAATCGACATTGAATACCGTCCGGCCATCTTTATAGTTTTCATCAAAAACAGCCTCACCAGGAATCTGAGTAAAGTGCTCGGGATTGAAGTTGATGTCCATCAGTTCTGTAGCCAAGTAAGTCACTTCATCTAGAGAAATATTTGTAGATAAATAGGGCGAGAGGGCATTAAACAGTGTGATTGGTAAGGTTAAATCTCCCTTAATCTGACTTAAAGTCTGAGTGTATAAAGCCATTAAGTATTGTTTTTGTCGGTCTAAGCGAACCATCGCACTGCCTTGGGTATTTGAGTCTCTAGTCTGAACATACTTTAAAGCATCCTGTCCCCATAAATGATAAGGCCGGCCACCATAAAACCAAATCAGACCATTTCCAATAACGTCCTCTGTAGGGACTACATCTACTCCACCCACAGCATCATTAATGATTGGCACAGCATCCATTGATAGTGAGCAATATCTTTGAATGGGAAGACTGCCCAAAATATTGGAAACCGCCTTGACCATCAATTCATTGCTTTCGGTCGCATCGGCTCCATATCCATACTGCAAAGACAGTTTATCCTGGGTCGTCTTGACGAAATTGCCATCCGTATCGGTCTGCCGGATCTCGGTCATGGTATCGCGGGGAATCGCCGTTAAATACAGTTGATTGTTTTCGGTATCAATACTGGCCAGCACAATAGAATCCGCTAAGCCTTCAATTCCCTGAACTTTTTCATCGATCGATCCATGTTTATCAATTCCAGAAACTAAAATATTGATCATGGAATCTTTGTATTTATATTCTTTTCCTTTATAGCGAATATATTGACCATCTCGCTGAATATCACCAGAAGTTGTCTCTGTTACAGGTGCTTGCATCAGTTTTCTTTTTCCTGAACTATGCAGATACCAAAGGGTCCCGGCCGCTCCTGCGAGCAGAATAAATATCACCGTTAGAATTGATAATAAAACAACCAGGAACTTATGCCCCTTACTTCTTCTCTTTACTTTTTTCATAGAAGTACCAGCCTTTCTCTCTGTGCGTTTTGTATATCAAGCTTAGGTATTCAAAAATATCAAACTAAAGATTTTTATACCCCAACCGTAATCCTACTCACCCAAAAATATAATTACTGAATCGAATTCATGGAATTAACTGGGCCGTAAGAGATGCTTATGGCCGATGAAGCCAAGACTTAGAAAGAGTATAACTGCTTCGTTGAAAGAACAGAATACTCACTTTTATACGAAAAAACCGAAGAGCACATTTCATGCGGCCCTCCGGTCTTTTCATGTCTAGACATTCACACAAGTACAGTTGTTAAGAGATTGTATTACGAGGTTTTATAGTTGGTTTTTTTTTACTACTTTATTCCACTAGCAAGCTGTAGAAGGAGAAGTTTTTTCTGTAGTTTTAGTAGTAGTGGTAGTTGTAGTAGAAGTTTTTGTTGGTTCTTTTTTGTCTGTAGTCGATGGAGTTACAGGCTTGTCTGGAGTTACAGAAGGTTCTACTGGTTTAACAGTTCCATCAGTCATTACTTTTGCGATAACAACTGGGGATAAACCGTTCAGAGCAACGGAAACCTGGTAGTTTGCATCAACAGTGGCCTGGATAACTTCCCATTCACCGTTTTTCATTTTGTGTAAAACGAATACAGACTGACCAGCTGCATAGTCTTTACCAGCCAGGTCAAAAATCATTGGGATCTGTCCGTTAACGTCAACTTCCTGGTCGTTAACTTCAGCGAAGTATTCACCACCTGTTACCACAACGGTTGCGTTAGCAGGAAGGGTAAAACCAGCGCCTTCAATCAGGTCTACTACTTTTTCTGGAGTATCAACATCTTTAGCATCGTTAGCGTCCATTTCGGTTTTTACGATTTCAACTTTCTGACCATTTACTGTGTAGTCAGTAGTAGCTGTTGGTACTTCTGCCTGTGTTGGGTAAGTAATGACATCACCTGGAACAGGGCTGTTGTCGGCCGCAAATACTGGAGCCGATGTAAACATCATAGCCGCAGCGGCAAAAGCGCATGCGAGTTTTTTCATCTTCATTTTTACCATCGTCCTTTCTAAATTACGTGTACCGTGTGATTAGAGAAGGAATGCCTCCTTCAATATCGAAAACCTTGATCTTCGACATCGTAAATATACAAGAAGAATATCCGGCATTCAAGGATATGGATGTTATTTTACCAAATAGTTGAAGGCGAAGACAGAATTAAGACAGAAAAAACGATTATTTCTACAATATGGGAGGAAATGGCAGAACAGCATATGTTATGAATCCAAGTGAGATAGTTGATGCTTAAACAGTATATTCAAACTTGCGATACCGAACCAAATAGCAAGAAAAAGCATATTGTAAAAACTCTGAAACATTTTCGTCCACATTATGGTAGCCATGTAAGAAATGAAAAGTGTACATTACCTGACGGTAAGAAAAATGGGATTGGACATCAAATTGATAATTGGATGCAGAGAAGTATTTTTTATTTAATTTATAGAGGATAGGCAGTTCATACTCATTTTTTCAGCAACTTTATTCTAGAATATATGCCTATAGTCAACTGAAAAATATAAACTTTCAGGGTTGAAAGCTACTAAATTGGGATGGTCGTAGCTAAAAAGACAATTAGTTTGCCTGATAGAGTAGCGATTAAGAGAAAAATGAATTACTATTCTGCATAGCTTACACCAATATATGGTGGAACGATGTGAAAGGAGAGGCTTTAATGTGTAAAAGAAACAAGGTTGAACACTGGAAAGTTATTTCCTTCTTACTTGCTATTTATGACTTTACCAGTATTCTCGTTTCTTATTTTGCTGCTTTATGGTTTCGCTTTGATTGTAGTATTTCAAAAATTGATCCTCTCTACCTTGATGCGTACCAACAAACAATCATCATCTATGCAATTTTCTGCCTGATTGTTTTCTATCTTTTTCACCTCTATAAAAGCGTTTGGCGTTTTGCAAGTTATGCGGAGTTAATCCGAATGATGGAAGTTACCATGGTAACTGTACCGATCTATGTATTGTCTACTTTGCTCTTTGTGGGCAGAATGCCCGTCTCTTATTACATTTTTGGAGGTCTTTTACAGTTTGGATTAACTATGGCTATTCGCTTTGCGTATAGGTTAGTTTTGTTGCTGCGAAGCAGCAGAAAGCCATCAGAGTCCAAAGCAAAAAAAGTCATGATTATAGGAGCAGGGTCTGCAGGGCAGCTAATTTTTAGAGACATTAAAAACGCTAAAGAAATTAATGAGGAAGTACAGTGCTTCATTGATGATAACCAGAATAAATGGAAACGCTATATCGATACCGTATATATATATGGAGGAAGAGAAAGGATCCCTGAAGCTGTAAAAAAATTCGATGTTGAAAAAATATACGTTGCTATACCGAGTGCTACCCCGCAGGAAAAGCGGGAAATCCTCCGGATCTGCGATCAGACCTCTTGTGAAGTTATGAACCTTCCTGGTATGTACCAACTTTCGACTGGTGATGTTACCGTCAGCAAGATGAAGCCTATCCAGATCGAGGACTTACTTGGCCGTGATCCTATCAAGCCAGATATGACTGAAGTTTTCGATTATGTTCAAGATAAGGTTATTTTGATTACGGGTATCGGATCTATTGGCTCAGAACTGGCGCGCCAGATTGCCTCTCATCATCCGAAACATTTAGTTCTATTTGATATTTACGAAAACAACATCTATTCCGTTCAACTGGAATTAAAGCGAAAATACCCTGAACTAAAATTAGATGCCATTATCGGATCGGTACGCGACAGCCGAAAAATCTTCAGCGTTTTTGAAGAGTTTCATCCCGATATTGTTTATCATGCCGCAGCTCATAAACATGTGCCATTGATGGAAGACAGCCCATGTGAAGCCATCAAAAACAATGTCATTGGAACGTATAAAACAGCTTATGCCGCTTTAGCCCATGGATGTAAACGATTTGTGTTGATCAGTACGGATAAAGCTGTCAATCCGACCAATATTATGGGAGCATCAAAACGACTGTGTGAGATGGTTATCCAGGCTTTTGATGCCAAAGTGAAGGAAGGAACAGCGGATGAACTACCACAGCTCTTTACTCACTTCCAAGTAAAAGAGCTACCAACCAGAGAAGAACTGCGTAACGCAAAAACTGAGTTTGTAGCAGTGCGGTTTGGAAATGTTTTGGGAAGTAATGGCTCAGTGGTACCTCTTTTTAGAAAACAAATCGAATTGGGAGGACCAGTCACGGTTACCCACCCAGATATCATCCGCTACTTTATGACGATCCCAGAGGCAGTCAGTTTAGTTCTTCTTTCTGGAGTGAATGCAAATGGTGGAGAAATTTTCGTTCTGGATATGGGTGAGCCGGTCAAAATCGATACGATGGCTCGAAATATGATTAAACTTTCTGGCTTTACTCCGGATGTAGATATCAAGATTGAGTATTGTGGTTTAAGACCTGGTGAAAAGCTTTATGAAGAGAAGTTAATGGCCGAAGAAGGATTAACCAGAACTAAAAATAAACTCATTCACATCGGAAAGCCCATCCCATTTAATGTTGAAGAGTTCCTTACTCAGTTGGAGCAGTTAATGGAGGATGCTTATAAAAATCGTGAGAATATTCGCCAAATAGTGGCAAATGTAGTAACAACTTATAAGCCAGAATTATCTGATATACAAAATTAGAAAATTTCTAAAATGTTAATTACATTTCCTAATTTGACTAAACTTTCATAATAGTTGCGTATCCAATAAAAACCTGATGTTAATTAACATCAGTGCTATAAATTGTAATTGCATTAGAACCTAAATTATGGGCTGTTTGAACTTCTTTTATTTTTACAAGTATTTTTCTCGTCCTTTGGTTAATCCCTTTTGCCAATCTGTGGATGCTTAAATTTTCTTTTTTCCGAATGAAGGTGTCGTTAAAGTTTAGAAGTGAATGCTATAAAAATTATATTTATAAAACGAATTTAATGCTAAGTAAGAACAAGACGTTTAAAAGAATTAACTTTATTATAAATAATTCTGAGTCGAGATTGACATTACTGTAAATGATTCCGGACTGATGATTCACTTATTGAAAGTAAAATTCTATCTAGAAAGACTAAATTATTGGTTTTGATAGATAGGCGTTAAGCTTTTATTTAGTAGACATCTATCTAGTGTTTCGTCTCAATGACATTTTGAATAATCGAATCTTCGATTTTCCCTTAGATCCTGAAGGTTTTAAGCTATTTCGAAAACTTATTTTATAAAGAACATACATTTTTGGAATCAGACAAAAAT
>JADGIS010000107.1 GCA_015233825.1 Erysipelotrichaceae bacterium RD49 | reverse complement strand
CCGTTCCATCAAAGCCGCCAGCAGGCAATTTTGGATCTTGGCAAAAAGAGATCCCAAGAGTGGACAACAAAAAATCCAGCTTAATCAAGCCGGATCTTAAAAGACGAAGCTGTACTTATGTACAGCCGTATGAACTACCACTGTCTTAACAGGGCATGTCTCTGTTCGGACTGTATAGAGGAGAACAATACTGTTGATTTCCATATCGGATTAAACGATTTGTCTTTCCAATATAGCGGTTTTCATGGTACGAGTTTCTGCTTTTCTTTAGATGCTCGGCCATTCAATGACCGAGTAGTTCACCGTTAGACTGTCCAAGAACCCATGGGTGGCCGTCGACAAAAAAATGCCCTCAAAAAAGCTTCGAGGACATTTTATCATTCTATGCAAATTGATTTTCGATCCGAACTTAAATCAGGATTTGTCGCTGAGTTCAAGGATGACCGGCAGAACCATCGGTCGCTTAGCCGTCTGCTTAAAGACATAACGGGAAACTTTATCACGAATCTGCGTCCGGCATTCCATATTTTCGTATTTGCCGGCGTCGACCATCTCTTTAATGGTCTCTTCCATCATGCGGGTAACTTCCTTGGTCAGGTATTCGGCATCCCGGACATAAACCAGGCCTCGCGTCTGCACATCAGGCCCGTTGATGATCTTTTTGGTTTTAAAATCCAGACCAATTGCCAAGATCATCACGCCATCCGTTGACAGGATTTCGCGGTCTTTTAAGACAACACCGGCCAGATCCCAATCTGCGCTGCCATCAATCTGCGATTCATGCAGTTCAAGCGTTTCCCGGCCTGGCTGGAGCTCACCATTGATAAAGGTCACAATTTCTCCATTGTCTAACAGCAAAATCCGTTCAGGTGGAATGCTCATCTCCTCAGCCAGCATCGCATTGGCACAAAGCATTCGGTATTCTCCCTTAATCGGGATGTAGTAATTCGGATGACACATGTAGATCATCATCTTCAGGTCTTCTTTCGATGGATGCATGCCTTTGACATTGCGGTCAATCTTGATAATCGTGCCTTCCCGTTTGTAAATATCGTTTTCCATGCTCCGGAAATCTTTTTCTACGCCTGGCACCAGCGGGGTAGCCACAACGAAGACATCACTTTCACGGATATTGATATCATCCACTTCATTGTTGGCGATGTTGCTCATCAGCTGGAATAGTGCCCGGCCCTGTCCGGAAATGATGACACACACGTTATCGAGATGATCGATCTCCTTGGCGCCGACAACAAGTTCGGCCGGCACTTCGCTGGTAATGCTTTCCAGGCCCGCCACCAGATTTTGCAGCTCTTTGGTGTAGAAGCAGATTTTGCGCTTGTGGTCGATGCAGCATTGGATAATTTCCTGGATGCGGTAAACCGACTGCGTATAGATTTCGACAAACACCCGGCGGTTTTCGTAGTCCGAAAGCACTTTGTCAAAATGCGGGGTGACCCGGTGGCCGGGCGAAGTGTGCAGAGCATTTTCCGCGCCTTTGGAATCCTGCAGCAGGATCATGACGCCATCATTTCTAAACTTTGATCCAACCGAGTAATCTCCTTGGTAGGCTTCAGAAATATCATCATAATCGGCGATAAATTCACCTGAATAGACGATATAGCCATGGCTGGTACGGATACCAAAGCCATAAGTCTGCGGATAGGAATGAGTAATAGGAAAGAAAACGACTTGTCTGCCGCCGATGCGCCGGGTTTCTTTGTGGCGGACGAGTTTTAAATGTGCACCGGTAATATGATTTTTCTTTAACAGATCCGATACAATGCCCGCTGTAAACGGGGAAACATAAACATCTGCTTTAATTTCTTTGAGCAGATACGGCAACGCACCCATGACATCATCATGGCCGTGCGTAATCAGGATTCCTTTGATCCTGTCTTCGTGCTCTTTTAAATACGTAAAATCTGGAACAATACATTCAACGCCAAACGCTGCATTATAATCAGGGAATTTCAGCCCGGATTCAACGATATAAATATCGCCATCAATTTCGATGACCAGCATGTTTTTACCGTCTTCATCCAGACCGCCCAGGGCAAAGATTCTAACGACTTCGTCCTGTTTCATGAGTTCATTCGTCATAAAACCTCCATTTCAATCAGTATACCATTTGTACCTTATGCACTGACTTTTCTGCCGTTTAAAGAGAAGGTTCTTGCTTGTGTAATTTCAACTGGAACGATCTGGCCAGGTTCGATGTCCTCGCCGGTAAAGTTGACGGGGATTGCCGTTTCCGAATACCCACAGAAGACATCGGGATTTTTCTTGCTGGGTCCATCAACCAGTACGTTGACCACCTGGCCGACGAGGTTTTGGTGGTTTTCATTGGCCAGTCTGTTCCAGAGCTCATTGAGCTGGTATAAGCGCTCTTTCTTTGTCTTTTCACTGATGGGATCTTCCATGCGCGCAGCCGGCGTCTGGGGTCTGGGGGAATAAATAAAGGTATAGGCATTGTCAAAGCGGCACTTTTCAACCAGATCCAGGGTATGCTGGAAGGCTTCATCGCTTTCGTTGGGAAAGCCGACAATGATATCGGTCGAAATGGTGACGCCTGGCACTTGCTTGCGGATTTTATTGAAAAGCTCCAGGTATTGTTCGCTGGTATACCGGCGGCCCATGCGCGCTAAAATTTCATCATCTCCGCTTTGCAAAGGCAGGTGAACAGCCGGCATGATATTGGGATATTTAGCGATGACTTCAATCATCGCATCTGAAAAATCCCAAGGATGGCTGGTCATGAAGCGGACTCTTTCAATTCCAATTTTGGCTGTTTCTTCAAGCAGTTTTGAAAATTCCATTTCTCCATCCAAGTCTTTGCCATAGGCGTTGACGTTCTGGCCAAGCAAAGTGACTTCTTTATAGCCCAGCTTTTTTAGAATGGCGACTTCCTTGAGAATGTCTTCCGCTTTACGCGAACGCTGCTTGCCGCGGGTATAGGGAACAATGCAATAGGTGCAGAACTTATCGCAGCCATACATAATGTTGACCCACGCTTTGTATTTGCCTTTGCGGTGTTCTGGCAGATCTTCATAAATCTCACCTTGCCTGGAATAGACTTCAACGACCTTCTCACCGTTTTGGGCCCGCTCAAGATAGCCAGGCAGCTGATTAAAGTTGTGCGTTCCAAAAACAAGATGCACCCAAGGATAGCTTTCTAGTAAAGAACGCAGAAAGCCCTCTTCCTGGGCCATGCAGCCACCTACACCGATAATCAGGTTGGGACGGCTTTTAAACAGCTTTTTATACATCCCGACTTCGCCTAAAACGTTGTTGGCCGCATTTTCACGAATCCCACAGGTGTTCATTAAAATAACATCCGCCTGTTCTGGCTTTTGAGCAGCCGTATAGCCGCAGGCTTCCAGAATGCCGGCGAGATTTTCGGAATCCCGTTCATTGGCCTGGCAGCCATAGGTTGAAATGTAGTATTTCTGTCCTTGCCCTAAATGCGTCTGGCCAGGCGTAATGGTCAGCCCCGTAATGGTTGGCACCGCCTCCTTCGTGCGCCGCGCTGCCTGCTGGTGGTCTGGCAGATGCCAGTTTTCTTTTATTTTCATCCAATACATCCTTTCTGCTTATTGAAGAATCAGCCCCGCCGATTCGTTTGTTTTAACGATATGTTTATGGCCGGAATCGAACTGCTTTTGAGGCGGCAGGCAGCAGATCCAGCAGCCATTTAAACCAGTTGGTCTTTCTTGCTTATAAGGCTTGAATATCTGCTTGATGCCTTCAAGTTTCGTTCTTCAATGAATCCGCCCATATTCTTTTTTCTATTTTCTGAAGGAATCCATTCTGTTTTCTGGCCAATCTAAATTGGATACCTTTTTTCTCAACCAGGATTGAACTTCACCCGATTTTTTCGGCCAAAAACAAAGATTGATCTGCGTTTTATTATACAAAGTCAGCTTCGAAAAGGCATTCACCACTGGCCAGGTGCAGCCATCAAAGCCCCATCCAAGCCAAATGGCCCCTCTGATACCAGATCGATCAAAAAACAGATTGCGCAATAAGAAGGACATTTCTAAAGCCGCCTGCCGTTCCATTTAAAAAACCGCCGGTGAGGGCGGTTCGTTACTTTTAGTTACTTCGCAACTTCCTGAGCACGGACTTCGCGAATTACATTCACTTTAATCTGTCCGGGATATGTCAGTTCAGATTCAATTTTGTCTCGAATTGCACGTGCCATCTTCACGCACTGTGTATCGCTGACTTGTTCGGGAACGACCATGATTCGGATTTCACGTCCTGCCTGAATGGCGTAGGCCTGGCTGACACCGTCAAAATCGTTCGCAATTTTTTCCAGATTTTCAAGGCGTTCCACATAAGCCTGCGCGGATTCTTTTCTGGCTCCTGGTCTGGCTGCCGAAATCGTATCTGCGGCAATCACAAGATGAGAAGTCAAAAATTTCGGCTCCACGTCGCCATGGTGAGACGCAATGGCATTCAGAACAATTTCCTTTTCGCCGTGTTTTTTACAGAACTTGTAACCCAAATCTACATGGCTGCCTTCCTGCTGGTCGATATTGAGCGCTTTCCCAATATCGTGCAGAAGGCCCGCCCGTTTTGCCATATGCTGGTTCAGACCCAGCTCAGCAGCCATCGTTCCGGCAATCAAGGCAACTTCAATCGAATGCTGGAGTGCATTCTGGCCATAGGAGAAACGATACTTCAATGTACCAATCAGACGTACGATCTCGCGATCAATACGGCCGATTCCAAGTTTGAAGACTGTTTCTTCACCGGCTTTGATAATTTCGGCTTCGACTTCATGCTGGAATTTTTTAACGACTTCCTCAATCCGGCCTGGCTGGATACGGCCGTCGCGAATCAGATATTCAAGCGACAGTCTGGCCACCTCGCGGCGGATTGGGTTGAAGCACGTGATCGTGATCAGGTCCGGTGTATCGTCGATATTGAGTTCGACACCGGTTGCCTGCTCAAAAGCGCGGATATTGCGGCCTTCGCGTCCAATGATCCGGCCTTTCATCTCCTCGCCTGGAATGGCTACGACGGAGACGGTCCGGTCCATGGTTTCCTGCTGGGCCATGCGTTCGATGGATAACGCAATAATCTCCTGGGCATTTTTAGAGGCCTGCGCTTTCGCATTGTCTTCCTGTTCCTTGATGTAAGCCATGGTTTCATGTTCCATCTGCTTTTCCACAAGGGAGAAAAGTTCATCTTTGGCCTGCTGGGAGGTCATCCTGGCCACGCCCTCTAATACTTCGATCTGGCGGTCAATTTCCATCTGGAGCTGTTTGTCTTTTTCTTCGAGAGATGCCAAGCGTTCATTCACTTTGTGCATCTGGTTTTGAATCTCTTTTTCTTTTTGGTTGAGAGACTCATCTCTGAAATTAAGACTGTCTTCCCGGCGCAGAAGCTTGTTTTCTAAATCCATCACTTCCTGCCGGCGTTCCTTGATTTCCTTTTCCGCTTCAACTTTCAGATCGTGTACCTGGGTTTTGCCGTCGAGTACCGCCTGCTTGAGTTTTGCGTCTGCATCGCTTTGCGCCTTTTCAAGAATCTGTTGTGCCTGCTGCTGATTTTTATCCAGGCCCGCTTTAGAGTAAGCCATCATAATTCCGATACCTACCAGAAGGCCTGCTATCCCGGCCAGAGAAATCCACAATATATTCATTTGTTTCTCTGTCCTTCCATAAATAAAGCATACAAATTATATGAGAATTCGCGATCTTTGTCCATGGAACACCAAGTGAAAAGAAAGGGCGTTTTCAGGAATGAAAACCTGTTTTCATGTCTATTTTGATGCTCATTGTTTATCCAAAATTCAAATAAAAGCGCTTTACTTATACCGACAGTCTTGACTTTCCCTTGCGTGGGACAAAACTCGGAACAACCGCCTATTGACTCAGGCGGTCCCAAAAAAATTTCTTTGGATTGTGTTGGAAATTCGTGTGATTTTCATGGATTTTGAAAGATAAAATCGCACAAAAAAAGCGAGGCTTTTGGCTTCGCTTGGTTACGATTTCATCAATGATTGAATTAGTCGTTATTTTCTACTTCAATAACCTGTCTGCCTTTGTATTGTCCGCAGGATGGGCAAACTTTATGAGAAAGTTTGTATTCTCCGCAGTTAGGGCATCTTCCGATTGCAGGTCTGGAAAGTTTGTAATGAGTTCTTCTTTTCGCCTTACGGTGTTTAGAACCTCTTCTCTGCTGTACAGCCATCAGTGCACCTCCTAGTTATCCTCGAATTTGATTTCTTTCAGTTTTGCCCAGCGTGGATCTTCCTTCGCTGTTTCGGTCTTTTCATCCTGATCAGAGATCAGAGTCCAGCCTTCTCCGCTAGGATACTCTTCGCGGGCCAAACGAGTAATGCTCATGGGTGCTTCATAGACTATGGCTTCAACAGCCTCATCACTCAGATCCAGCGTATCTTTAAAAACCCGAATGATTTCTTCATCTTCAGGGACATCGACAGGGTCAAAGGAGTACTCCTTTGAAGATTCGGTTTCAAATTCGACGTCAAGATCGTCGCCGGTAATTGAATCGATCACCGTCATGATTCCATCATACTGAAGGCTGCTGACCACTTTGCTTCTGCCGTCAAATTGAAGCGTTCCTTCAATATGGCATTCAGGCAGAGCTTTTACAGGCGTGTTGACAAACCGTTCTCCCGTTGGATCGGAAAAGTCCAGATTTACCTTTATATAGGAGTTCGGTGCAGCCAGAAAATCGCTTCTTCTGAATTTCACGATATTCACCTCATGTAGCATTTGATATTATAGGCAGAGCCGTATAAAAAGTCAAACATGGATGTGACCTTCTATTTCTGCCTTATCTTTCATGCCTTTTCCACTTCTTTTTTCTTATTTCAAAAATTGAATGCGCTGTGGACGTTCAATAAACAGCCCATTCTTGTCTGTCTTCAGACTATTTTCCTTCTTCAACAACCGTAATGGATTCAATCACAGGCTGCTGATCTTTAGCAATTGAGCCATTATCATCGGTCGGCTGTGCCTTGGCAGCAATATCATCGACCACATCCATACCGCTGGTTACTGTACCAAATGCCGCATACTGGCCATCGAGACTTGGCGTATCTTCCTGGACAATGAAGAACTGGCTGCTGGCGGAGTTTGGATCGTTCGCACGCGCCATGGAAACGGTGCCGCGAACATGTTTGAGCGTGTTGTCGAACCCATTCGATTCGAATTCTCCTTCAATCTGGTGGGAGCTGCCGCCGCTGCCATCGCCTCTTGGATCGCCGCCCTGAATCATGAATCCTTCAATAATCCGATGCAGCGTCAAGCCGTCATAGAAGCCGCTCGAAGCCAGATCGACGAAGTTTTCAACAGTTTCAGGAGCAATCCCTTCATCCATTGTAAAAACAATCGGCTCATCATAGCCCTGCATTTTCATGGTCACTGTATATTTTGTGCCGCCTGGTTCAGACTTCGATTGTTTTGTACTTACTGATTCTGAAGCCGCTGAACTCGAAACTGTGCTGGAAGCAGCAGAACTTGCCTGATTCGATGAACTGCTTGAGCAGCCGGCCAGAACCATCATGGCTGTCACTAAGGCAGCTGAAACTTTGTAATACTTAGAATTCATAGATCTCACCTTTCTTCAATCCTGTTTTTCAATCATGTAAGGAATATTTCATTCCATTTGAAAACTCAATTTTTAATTATAGCATGCCGCAGGCTCCAATTAACCCCTCTCTATTCTGCCAGCATCAGCTTAAAGAATTTTCTTTTTTAAGGATCCTTAACGACCGGCACCGTTTGCTTCATCGACTTTTCCCTACCCATTTCTTCTCCATATATTATGGAGAGAAAGAAAGAAAAAGAGAGAAGACAAAAGGCAAAGCGCAATTCGGATCGTTCGAATACTGGATTGAAGCAAGAAACCCACTCCTGTTATAAGCACTGGCTGAAGCCCTGGAGTCTCTTTGTCAAACGATCCTGCTTTCTATTTTGCGCACTGAGACTAGCTTTGGATATTGATTTGCCATTTTGCGATGAATGTTTCTTTTCTGCCGGCCATCCATACCAATTCAAATCGAATGGAGCCTTTTTTGAGGCGAGTTTTTCAATTCCATGTAGACTGAAATTATGTTAGCAGCTGGCGTCATCGCGGAATTTAACCCGATGCATAATGGACATCGTTACCTACTCAAAACCATCCATCAGCAGGTTCATCCTGATGTGCTGGTGGTTGTTTTGTCGACCTGGTTTTCCAGCCGCGGTCTGCCTTCTTTAGAAACCGTAGAAACTAAAACAAGACTGGCTTTAGAGGCAGGAGCGGACCTGGTTATAGCTTTGCCTAGTGTCTATACGATGCAGTCAGCTGACTATTTTGCACTCTATGCCATTGAAGCCCTCAAAACAGCACAGGTTTCCCTGCTTTGTTTTGGCAGTGAAACGGCCGATTTTGCCATGCTTGAACAGAGCGCCGCCAAGCTTGATGAAATGAAACCGGTGCCTGCAACCAGTCAGGCCCGCAATGCATCTGCTTATAACCTGACCCCTGGACCCAATGACATTTTGGCCATCCAATATTTACGCTATGCCAAAGAGTTCGGTATGGAAGTCCGTCCCATTTTGCGAGACCAGTCTTTAAAGTCTGCCACCCAGACCCGAAAAGACTTCTTTGCGGGAACCAGCCAGGAGGAGGACCATCTCTTTGAAGCCGGCCAGCGCTGGGAAAACTATTATCCTTACTTGCGCTATATGCTGCTTGAAAGTGATCCAGAGCTTTTGCGTTCTTTCTTCCTAGTCGAAGAAGGCATTGAAAACCGCCTGATAAAAATGGCTAAACAGCACAAAGACTGGAATTCCTTTTTAGCTCATGCCATCACGAAAACGTATACTCGGGCGCGGATTCAGCGGACCTGCATGATGATTTTGATGCAGATTCCTAAAACAGAAATGAAAAATCATGCTTCCTTTTTCCAAATCCAGGTTCTTGGATCCAATTTGAAAGGACGCACCTGGCTGAAGTCGTTGCCAGCCGGAACGCCAATCGCCTCAAAACTCAATCAGCTGCCAGAATACTTACAGGTTTGGGAGACCAAAGCCAATAGCCTGTATGGTCTTTTTTCCGATATCAAGCCTGGCTGGAAAGTGGTGATCGAATATGAGAAAACAAAATAACCACCCAAAGATCCATCTTCTGCTTTGGGTTTTTGGAAGTCTCTTTGTCGTTTTGCTTGGTCTTTACGAAAAGCTGCTTCCCCCAACTCGAAGATTGAAAACGGGCAAAGTGTATCCATATGGCTTAGTGCTTGGATGTGCCTGCCATGATGACGGGACACCTTCGCATGCCATGGAAGGCCGCTGCAAACTTGCAATCGATGAATATCGTGCGGGACGGTACCAAACCTTAATTGCTTCCGGCTCCGCGGTTAAAAACCAATATGTGGAAGCCGAAGAGATGGAAAAATATATTCATACCCTTGATTCAGAAATTCCAATTTTAAAAGAAACTCATGCCCGAAATACATGGGAGAATTTGAAATATACCAAGGAGATGATCGGTGACCAGCCGATTGTGGTGATAACGGGTCAGATGCATGCCAGGCGGGCAAGTGCCATCACAAAAAATTTCTTTTCTGATTACGCCATTGCCAGTTATCCCGATTTTTCTTTGAAACGGCTGTTGACTGAAATCTATTCCCGGTTTAAATACTGCTGGATTGAACTCTCCAAGTGCTTTTCTCATTAAGCATTTGGCTGGCAAAGGAGGAAAAAACTTATGATTGAAAATAATCCTCAGCCTGCTTGGAATGAAACGCCTGAAACCCATATGGCCTTTTCCTTTGTATGGCTGACCAACAATGAGCGCTATGGCTTTAAAGCGCTTCAAAAAATGAAAGGCAACGATGCACAGATTCTTGAATCGCTGTTTGAGTTTCTGGAAACTATTTCCAAAAATCCCTGGTCCTTTACCAAACATCGCAACCGCTATAACGGGGGATTCGAAGAGCTTCCTGTTGCTGAAATGGAACCCGCCATTTTAGATGGCATTCCGCCAGAAACCCGGGCGACTATCACTTCCGTCATGGTCTTTCGCTTTAACAAATCCAAAGACCGTTTGATTGCCTTGAAGGAAGGCAGCGTACTGAACATTCTTGGCTTTGATCTGCACTTTAATCTTTACGACCATGGCAGCTGAGTCGAAGTTTTCTTGATCAGCACACGCTATATCCCAAACTTTTCACTAATTTGTAACCGAAACTACTGGCAATAACGGCTCACCAGCTTTAATAAATAAAAAATGATTTTAATATGTTTAAAATAATTTATTATAAATACTATTAAGGGATATTGAAGA
>JADGIS010000106.1 GCA_015233825.1 Erysipelotrichaceae bacterium RD49 | reverse complement strand
CTCATCTGTAACTAAAGAGAACGTGCTCAAAGTTCTTCACGCGCAACATTATAGTAAAAGCAGAAGGTTACGTCATCAGGCTCCCAATTTTCATCATTAGGGGTCGCGGCGAGTGGTGCTATTTCTTATGAACAAAAACCATTCCGCCGTGAAGTCATGCGTACCTATGGAGCCAACGTGACACCGAGTCCATCCACCACCACCGAAGTCGGCCGTGAAATCCTCAAAAACCATCCCGGAACAACCGGATCGCTTGGCTGCGCCATCTCTGAAGCCGTTGAGGCAGCCACCAAGCAGGATGGATATCGCTATGTGCTGGGCAGTGTGCTCAACCAGGTCCTGCTGCACCAGAGCGTCATTGGCTTAGAGACCAAAACGGCATTAGATAAATATGGAATCGAACCCGATATCATCATCGGCTGTGCCGGCGGTGGATCGAATCTTGGCGGCCTGATTGCCCCGTTCATGAGAGAAAAACTGCGCGGCGAAAAAGACTACCGCATTATCGCCGTAGAGCCCGCCAGCTGCCCATCGTTGACCCGCGGCAAATATGCTTATGACTTCTGCGATACAGGCATGGTGACCCCTTTGCAGAAGATGTACACCCTTGGCAGCAACTTCATTCCTTCAGCCAACCACGCCGGCGGCCTTCGCTATCATGGCATGAGCTCGACGCTTTCCCAGTTATATGATGATGGCTACTTGGAAGCCACTTCTGTTGAACAGACCGACGTCTTTAAAGCCGCAAAATACTTTGCCCAGGTCGAAGGCATTCTGCCAGCACCCGAAAGCAGCCACGCCATTCGCGTTGCCATTGATGAAGCGCTCAAGTGCAAAGAAACCGGCGAAGAAAAGACCATCGTCTTTGGCCTGACCGGAACCGGCTATTTCGATATGGTTGCCTACGAAAAGTTCAACAATGGCGAAATGTCCGACTACATTCCAACCGACGAAGAACTTGAAGCCAGCTTTGCCCAGCTGCCTCAAGTTGAAGAACTTTAAAAGCAAGTTTGGCAGCTGTCCTTCACACGCCCAACGAAATACCAACTCCCCAGCCAAACCGGCCGGTCAAGATAGAAATCCAGGACCCAGAACCTAGGAAAAGCTCCAAGAAAACCCGCTCTGCCAAGCAGAGCCAGCATTTGGCCTGATCGCAACCTCCTTTCTAAATGAATGAATGAGATCGCAAATAGCCAATGGCCAAACGCTCCACGCGATCTGCCAAAGCTGAAATCGAAAATCAGCACCAAACCAGGCGAATGAGCCGATGCTGGTTTTCCCTTCTTGTGAAACGTATCCGTTTCCACTTTTTATACCGATCAACCAGAAACCCATTTTTCAATCTCCTTTTTGGGCTCTGGTTTTCCGAAATGACTTCTTTGCGCCAAGGGAAGGTTCTTTTGCTTTCAGGCTTGCAAAAGACATCCACCCGGCCAAGACTTTGGATGCAGTTTTCTCTTCTTCCCCAAATCAGTCCTTTGGGACATTGTTTTACTGTGTTTATTGTTTGTGTTTATTCTCTCAACTGCATCCAGCGGCCCCTCCAGTCGGATGGGCCTTTTTTCGTGTCTGGTTTTCTTTTGCCAAAAGAAAACTAGCTGGAAGCCGATTTGTTCCTGGTTTCCAGCTTTCATTGTTTTATAGGCTTTGGATTGGGTTGAAGACGGATATTAGATTGGGATCAGCGTCTTTTCTTCTTGTTGCTATTCCCGCTTTTCCTTATTGCTTTTTGGTTTTGGCTTTTTGATCTTCTTGCCAATCCGGGGAATCATGCGTTTCTGGTCAACCGCTGTGATGCATTTTTCAACGTCTATTCCATCGAGATAGGCCTCAGAAAATGGAAAATCAAAGTCATAGCTCAAAATTTCGACCAGCTCATTGGGTTCAGTCAATGCATAGTAAGCTGAAACCTCCAGCAAATCCGCATATTGGATCGAAGCGAGCAGCGCAGCTGTCTGTTGATTGAAGAGGCCATTCAAACCGATCATGTATTCCCATTGTCCCATGCCTCCGCAAACAGATGGAATTGTTTTCAATAAACAAGCTTAAAAACCTCCACAAAAACGGTCGGAAACAGATGGATTTGCAATCCGTATTGGCCATTCTTTTTAAACCCTCTCCGGCTAAAAAGGCTTGGATCCACAAAGTCTAAGCCTTAAAGTAAATGTCTTTTACCGATTCAAGAACATCTGTACCAAAACGATCATCGCTTATTGGCATAGGCCAAAAAGAAGCCAAAAGCCGCACCCGCAATGCCGCCAATGATATGCGCCATCTGCGAAATATTATCCGTACTGATTACCCCTGCAATGATCTCCTGGCCCAGATAAAGAACGACAACCAAAATCATGGTGATCGGAATCTCGCCATGCTTAAAAGACGTCATGGAACACAAAATCACGAACGCGAAGACAATTCCGCTGCATCCAATCAAGCCATTGGTCGTAACCGCCGCATTGGCCCATGCAGTCAAAACAGCCGTCACAAGAATAATAATCAGCGTATTTTTTGAACCATAGCGCTCTTCTACAACTGGCCCCGTCAGTAAAAGAAGCATCATATTGCTCATGAAATGGCTGACCGAAGCATGGCCCAAAACATAGGTCACCATCGTAATATACGTCCTGATCTGGTCCAGCGGCGCTCTTCTGGTGATAAACCAATCAATATATTTATAGCCGGTCAGTTCTGAAAAGCCCAAAACCGCCAGACATAAAAGCGCAAAGGTCAAAATCACCGGTGAATTATATTTCAAACGTAATCTCATTGTGTATCCTCATTCCTGATCTCGTATTCGATCACTATACTAGGATAATCCCTGTCTTTCGCTGCTGTCATCTTACAATTGCATAGACTCTCATTGGTCAGAAGTGCCTTCAGCATGGTTCCAAACCAAGCAAAAAAAGCAGTTTAGATAAAAAACTGCGCCTTCTCCAACTCTCTATTGCTTCTAATGGTAAAATCGATCCACCAAATTCCGATTCGACATAATTTTTGATTGATTATTCGATATATTTCCCTCTGAATGATAAAAATTGGAAGCTCAAGTCGTATTCTTTTCATCGCATAACAACTTGAGTCTATGAGAAACAGAATGAATAAAATTACACTATTTCATGGAAGTTCCGCTCAGAATATTCATCCACAATTTGCGGCAGGAAATGAGAAACGCGACTTTGGCAAAGGGTTTTATATGACAGCAGATCGTGAACTTGCGCGTGAATGGTCGGCAGCCAGGCCAACTACTCAAAAAGGCTATGTTTGCCAGTTTGAATTGGATCTTGCCGACTTGAAAATCCTGGATTTCCAAAAAATGAATCCGCTCTTCTGGCTGGCCGAACTCATGAAGCATCGAACTGCCAGCGATTCAAAAAGATACCGGATTCTCGCAAAATATTTTATCGATACGTATGCGATCGATACCTCTGACTATGACGTGATCAAGGGATGGCGGGCGGATGCTTCTTACTTCTTGCTCGCAAAAGCCTTTGCCAAAGACGAAGTCGATGTCTCCATCCTGGATGAAATATTGAAGGCTGGAGAGTTTGAAACAGAGTATTGCCTCAAATCCGAAAAAGCTTTCCAGCATCTTAAATCCCTTTCAAAAAAGCTCGAGATGGTGAATGCCAGCTTCTATCAGATCAGATACAATCAACGGGATATGCAAGCCCGGATGAAGATAAAAAGCCTCATCGACTCCGACGTGAATACAGTAACCAACGTATTCAGCACCTTAGGCAGAAATCCGCTGAAAGAGAAATGAATATGAGTACAAAGAAAACGGATAGGAGCGAAAAGCTAGCTCCTTATATTGATGAAGCCATTGAAACGCAGGGAAAACTCTTTGACTTTGTTGCTCTTACCTATCCAGAAGCCGATATGGAAGATTTCATCAACGCCTATATGCGAAGCAATACCCGCAGCCTCTGCTTACGTCTGCACGCTTGATAACCAGGATCTGTTTGAATTTTTCAAAAAGACCGATCACTATAAGCTCAAACCTGGAAAAGCCATCCAAGGGTTTATTCCCGCCTGGATGGGTGAATTTTATTCGCTGTACCAATTTCAAAGCAGCCTTTCCAGTGCTGAAGTTATTGAAGAGATCCCTGTAAAAACCTTGGCCAGATCCTATTCTGGATTGCACGACTTGGATCTGGACCTGGCTGTTTGCAAAATACTCAACGCATTGAATACTGGATAAACACAAACAGCAGCACGTCCCCCAACATGCTGCTGTTTGTGTAATTCTGTAATGAATATAGAGAGAGGAGAAAAAGAAGGATTTATATCTCAAGGGGGCTGGTAATCGTATTGAGCTTCGCTTAGTTGTGCTTATCCTTTTCTTAAAGCCGCTTTTAGTACGTATATTTACCGTGTGCTTTGGTAAAGTCCCTACTCATAGTTTTCTCTGAGCCTGCGCACAATCAAAAATAAGAAGAGGCCGGAAAGAATGGCTATGCCGGTCCAAGTCCACAATCTGACCTCTGTAGCCGTATTCGGCTTTCTAAGAGTGGTCGTTGTTGTAGTGGTTGTCTGAGTTGGCGGCTCAGTCGTGATAATGGTTGTGGTTGTTCCAGTAGTTGGTGGTGTAACCGTCCCGTCTGTATCCGGTTTATTGGGATTATTCGGGGTGTTTGGCTGATCAGGCGGTGGTGTGTCATCTCCGGGTGGCGGCGTTGTTGTTTTTGTGGAAGTTGTTTTAGGACCGCTGACAACTTCGTAGTTATACCCACCATCTTCATCTTCTTGAGGAAAGGACATGGTATAAGTTGCAAATGGGTAATAGCCATCCGGAGCCTGATTCTGCTCAACCATATAAAGACCAGGCAGAATGTTCTCCAGGATGATTCTTCCTGAAGCAGGTACTGTATAGGTCTTGCCAACAACTGCATTTTTAGCCGCAAAGTCAGCCAGATTTGCGGTGACATTTCGATTTTGAGGATCTGAAAGATCAACGTTTGTCTGTTTAAAATCATCCGTCAGTTTCCATTTGGGATTGTTGGGATCACTCATATCCAAGTATCCGACTTGGTAAACAGTAATCTTGCCACCGCCAATCGGATTATGACTGGAGTCTTGCTGGACGATGGTCAGTGTTCCTCTTTTACTGGGATCCAGTTCTTCTCCAAAAACAGGCGTGGTGCATAAGATCATTCCCAGCAAAAAGGTAATCAAAGTCCAAAGCTTATTCTTCATCCTCATCGACCTCCTTTCCGATATTTTTCTTCTTACGATCTGACCACATCAGCCATACAAACAGAATCACCAGCAATGGAATGGCGATAAATAAAGCAACCATCTTCGAGTTAACCTGTTTGGCTTCTTTCGTCAGTTCGAATTCTTTTCGATTTTCAACCCGGTGCCCTGTCAAAAGCATCCGGTGTGTATTGACTCCATATGGAGTACAAGTGACCAATGTACATAAATCTTGGTTTGGATCGATTGAGAGTGAATCGATTTCATTGGGAAGAACGATCCGAATCGTATCGATCTGGTAGGTTAAAGTCTCATTCATGACTTTCAAAACAACATAGTCACCCTCTACAACCTGATCCAAATCCGTAAATAGTTTGGCACTTGGTAAACCCCTATGGCCGGTAATAATCGTATGGGTTCCTATGCCGCCAATTGGCAAAGAACTTCCTTCCAAATGCCCTGCACCAACTGCTAAAACTTCTTCAGAAGTTCCGTGGTAAATAGGCAGATTAATCTTGACGTTAGGAATACTAATCGATCCCATTACATCAGAATCATCTACAGATAACTGTGATTCATAATCTGCATGTTCCGAGTCAGTCGGATTAAACCGTCCGTAATTAGACAGAAGAGCTTCGTTATAAGATCTAGCCGACTCCATCAAAGCATCATACTCAGACGTATCCAGATTCTGGATTGCTTCTGTATAATTTGCGACCGCATGAGAAGCCATATTGTTGTTCCACCAGTTTGCCACTGTCGGATAAGCCAATAAACCCAGGCCAACCATAAATATGATGACAATGACAATCGTAGATAAATGTTTTTTTATATACTTCAAGTCATCATCCCCTTCCGCCAAAGTCTGGAAAGCCAGGAAGGAATTCCTGGCTTTCCAGACCGAAGGAGAAACTCCTTCAATCTGATGTAAGAGAAAGCAAATATAGAACGAATAGGTAAACTATTCTTTGCGAGTGCGTTTATTAGTGATGTAAATCACAGCAGCGCCAACTACCATCACTCCACCAACACCGTAGATCATGGTTGTACCCATACCACCAGTTTCTGGGAGTGAAGAGATCTTAGAGTTTACTACAGTAACTCCATCTGCCTTTTGCTCATTTACCGTAATCGTAATAGTTGCGGACTCGCCGTCAGGGCTCTCGGAATGACTAGTAGCAGCAATTGTTACCGTTAAATCCTCAGCTTTTGTATAAGTGTCAGGAACGGTTGTTTCTACCAAAGTATATACTCCTGCATCAATACCCTTCATTAAGAATTTACCATCTGATCCAGATGTAACTTCAGTACCTTCATCTGACCAGCTTTGGAAAACACCATTGCTGAAAGAGGCAAATTTACCCTCTGAGTTTCTCAGTTTGAATCCTGCCCCCATCAATGGATTTCCGTCTGCATCCGTTTTTAGGTTCTCTAATTGTAAAGAGCCTACAAAAACATTATCTGGTTCAGAAGTACCCTTGCCTGTACTATTTGGGTTATTGGAGTAAATTAATTCAACAGTATTTTTGTTAGATAAGGCCATATTTGAAATAGTAGCATTATCATTCAGCTGAGCAGAGTATTCAACGACTACAGAAATCTCTCCAGAGCCGTCTGCAGAAAGAATTGTCTTTAGATTTTGAATTTTGACAGAGAGAGTTCTTTCAGTTGTATTTGATTCAATAGTAAATGCATCTGTTTTGTCTTCTCCATTTACCTTGATGCTTACAGTATTATCTCCACCATACGTAATACCTTCTGACCAGCTATCACTGAATTCTAAGTAGTATGTATCGTAGTTTTCGATCTTTTCATATGTTAGACCGGTTGTTGATAGTCTAAACTTGAAATCTGTATTAAGGTCGTGATCTGCTGTCTCTCCCCAGTTGCCGTTTACCTGGGTAGCATCAGGATCCACCGAGTCATTATCTTGTACCTGCTTATCTACTCCTGGCTTGCCATTTTTTGGGGTGATTGTAATAGGCTGCGTTGCTACTTTCAGAATACTCAAACCGACAACATTCTGAGTTTGGGGAGTACTTGTATCTTTGAGCAGATAGTAACCAGCTGACAAATCTGTATTCTCGCCAATTGTTTCAGGAGTCGGTAATAAGTCTGTATGATCATCAAGAAGTTTTGCAAATAGCTTTGCTGTTGATTCTCCACCTACCTGTAGCTTATTAGCTAAATCAGCAGCACTTTTTGCCCCTGCTAAAGCCGGAATACCATCACTTTCCGCATCAATCAAGCTAATGATCTGACCTCCTTTAGCTCCTTTTGCCCATTCAATTTTAGTTAAATTAGTTCCAGACGCTTCCCCCGTGAAAACTTTGTAAGCCTGATAAGTATGATCTTTAATCTCTGAATTTTGATCAATTGTTACTGTAGCAGCAGAAACTGGCATTGCGTTGATTAGAGAGGCAATGGGCGCCATAGTCATTGAAAGAGCGAGCAGACCAGCTGCCACAAGTTTATTTGTTTTCATAATTATCCTTTCAACCTATTTTCTTGGTTTTGATTTGGTTTTTGTAGATTTTATTTTTAGGAGAGTTAAGGTAGGTTAGTGAGTTTTGCCTCCCTTCCTTTGCTGTCTCCGTTTATATCCATACATGCTGGTTCCAGCTAAGAAGAGAATGGTTCCAACGGCTGTATAGATCTTTGTTCCAGAACCACCTGTTTCAGGAAGTTCGTAAGGTATTGGTGTATTTTGAACTTCAACGTTCAAAGATAATGTGTTGTTATCGAATTGTTCATTATTCGGTGTTAGATAAATCGTGTATTCTTCGTTCAGAATGGCATATCCTTGTGGAGGTTCTATTTCCTTCAGAATATATGTTCCTTTTGGAAGATTAATGAATGTGATGAGTCCTTCTACATTAGTTGCTATCTCTGTCTCACTACCATCAAGATCTAAAACATATCTGTCTTGGTTATCTCTTTTGAATTTCAATGGTTCCGATTCAGAAGAATTCCTATAAAGCTGGAAACGAGCACTACCTAATGGTTTTCGGTCAGTACTGCTGACTTTCTGTACTTGCAAGGAGTACTGCGTTTTCAGGGTATTTTTAACTTTGAATGTCAAAGTATATTTTGTGGGTGTCCCACTGGTAGTAATCTGTTTAGTCTCTTTTTTATAGAATCTTACGGGATCATTAGGCTTATCTCCATTAATTCCAAAATATCCATTTTCATAGCTAACTGGATAGTAAGGTTCTATAACTGGATTATTTCTATTTCTGGCTAATAAAGGCTCTCCGCCTGTTTGAACATAAACATGGCTACCATGATCGTAATGGTCCTTACTATCAGTGATTTTTAAAATACTATTTTGCAAACTCAACCATTTATTGTCGCTACAAAGCCTTATTGCTTGACTTCCCTGGTTTTCACTAAAGTTGAAATTTGAAGGATAAAACGTAAAATCATCCTCATTTTCTGTAATTTCATATCCTTCTGAATTATCATCAAATTTTATTTTTTGAAGTTGTTTAGGCGTGATCGATTCATTATTTACAGATAGCAGATATCCATTATCTGAGATCAGAGCATATTGGCCTTGTCGAGGACGATCAAATGGGTTTTCAGTTACTGGTATCCATGCTTCAACATTTCTAGTGGTGGGAGTAGTATCTATAGTCAGGGTATCTGTTTCAGACTCAATTGAAACTTCATACAGATTTCTAAACGATTCTGGAATCACTTCCTCGACCCAGTACTCATAATCTTTTCCATTAGAATCAGCAGTAGCTACTGAACCCCAGTCATAAGACCAACCTTTTAAACTACTCAATGTAGCAGGGTTATCTTTTCCATTTATTTGTACTGTTTCTGGATTATTTCTGTTTGTTCCTTCCAGCGCACGTTTTAGATACACTTGGATTGCTGGATGTTCGGCATCTCCGTCCCATGACTTTTGAACACTGATTTCACGTTCGGTAATTTTTTTATTCGTGAAAGCGAAAGAACTGTTTCCAATTTTCAAATGGCCACCACTATTTCCAGTTCCAGAACTGAATGTACAATCCGAGAACAGAGTCCATGAACCATTGCCAGAATCTTTATACACAGCACCTATTGGCTTGCCGCTGGCATCCTGTTTTATGGTATACTTAATTACTTGTACAAGTATAATTTCACTCGTTTCTGGGTCTTTATAGTTATAAGAATAGTTATCTGTATTAACTTTAAGTTCGATTCTGTATTTTGATGGATCTGAATCCGCACTTGCTATCTGGCTTGGATTTTCTTTTAAGTAGAATATAGCTTGGCCATTTTCCACTTTATTTACAGGAATTGTCTTATCAAAAACGATTGAACCATCCGATTTTGATAGACCTAATCCTACAGTATTGTTATCTTTATCCGTCACAGTAAAAGAAAACTGATTGTCCTGTAAGTTTATATTTTCGGAGTTGGACCCAATAAGTCTCTTTGTGCTTTCTAGCGAGAAGCTATGGCCGATTACTTCTTCTCGAACCCGCCCACTGACCAGAAGACCATTAACAAGAACTCCTCCACCATGAGTAGAAGACCAGTTATCCGTAATAATCAATTGGCTGTTGTTTTTGGCTACAGTCTGTTGATCACTGGTGGATCCATTGGTCAATCCAAGCAAGAATCCAGCATTTAATTCTTCATCTGTACTATTTGTAATCTTGTTGGAATCCAAATCTCCAGTCCATTTGTTGTTTGCACCGGTCGACATCTGTCCACTGATCGTAATGGCGTTAGCTGCATAAACATCTTTAGCGCTGTCTGCCAGTATTCCGTCATTCAAATAGACTGATGTATATTGCTTACTTCCTGTTGTTTCATATTTTGGCCGACTAAGATTTTGTTGCTTGTAATAGCCGTTATCAAATATGTTCAAGCTGCTGTCTAAAGCGATTAACCCAGTTGAACAGCTAGCTAGTCCACCGCCAAGTCCCTGAGCATGATTCTGATAAATTGCTGTTGGATTTGGCATCATCAGATATCCGCCTTCAGAACAGAAGATTCCGCCGCCTCCCCAGTCAGTGGTATTGGTTTTATTTCCACTGATTGTACCTTTCCAGAGAATAGCTTTTGCACCTGAATAATTCATGAGTCTTTTCACAGACTGATTTTTGTTGTTTGTGTCTTGGAATTAAGGACAAAACGGCCAGCATTCCAGATATCCACATTATTTGGGGTGGAGGGGGGTACATTAAAATCGA
>JADGIS010000105.1 GCA_015233825.1 Erysipelotrichaceae bacterium RD49 | reverse complement strand
TTAATAAAAAGTTAATGTTTATCCAAATAAAAAATACCATTTTTCGCTTCGAAATGTAGGAGAAACGAAAAATGGTAAATATAAAACTCACGACACCTAAAGGTGTTTCGAATTTATGAGAGTCCTCTTTTTTAAAGAAAGGAGAATCTTATGAACGATTTAACGCACCAATTTCATTATTTTAACCACCATTTTCTTTCCTGCGTTGGATTGGCCGCTTTTGTAGCAAGCGGATCCTTTACGGGTACCCCTGTGTTGGCAGCGGATTTCCAGGATGTAGAAATGGTCGATATCTATCGGCTTTACAACCCCAATACGGGGGAACATTTCTATACGGCGGATATATATGAGCGAGATGGATTAGCAGCCAATGGCTGGAAGGACGAAGGAATCGGCTGGCGCTCGAGTCTGGATGGGGATCCGGTTTACCGACTATATAATCCCAATGCCTTTGGCGGCGATCATTACTACACCATCAGTACCAGTGAAGCCAATGGGTTAGTTGGCCAGGGATGGCAATTGGATTTAAAAGGAAAGCCGGCTTTTTATTCAAAAGGGGATGTAAATGTATACGTCCAATACAATCCGAATGCCAGAAGCGGAGCGCATAATTATACAACCAGCTTGAAAGAATTTAACGCTCTGCTTGAAGAAGGCTGGATGTATGGCCAAATCGCCTGGAAAACCATGGAATCAGGAACCGGGCATTCAATAAACTGATCCCAAAAACCAAAGAATAAGGACTGTTTTACAGATTCATATTCTTTCTGGCCAACTCTTTCGAATTGGATCGAATCAGGATCTTTTGGTCAGCATTTATGATGATTTTTAAAAGCGAATGTCTTCAGCAGGCCTTCGCTTTTTCTTTACGGACATTATCTTTTCGCCTGAAGCGTTAAGGGGATTTGTAATTTTCGTTTTGATGGGCACCGGCAATGAATTAGAATGGAATGACGAAAGAAGGGGATGTATGGCTTCTACTACCAAAAAGAAAACGAGCACCGCCAAGAAGAAATCTTCCGGCTCCAAAACAGCGGCCTCGAAACCAAAAACCACCAAAAAAACCACAACTAAATCCCAAACGACCCGTTCAAGCGGCTCGCCTAAAAAGCGGACTGCAGCTTCAAAAAAGAAGAGAAAAGGCATGCGGCATAGCCGGATGCTCATGGCATGCTTGATTGTGCTCTTTTGGATTTTCTCCTTGATCACTTTATTTTCGATGGGAATCATCGGCCGCCTCTTTAACCAGAGTCTGCAGGTTGTCATGGGCAGCTTTCTCTATATCTTGCTGCCATATGGCATGGTTACAGGCTTTCGCTATATTTGGAACGGCGGCAGGCGGCTCTATTCCACTCGTGCTCTTATCGGCTTTCTTATTTTCGCCCTTTGCTGGATACTGATTGCCGGCCTGCTTTCGACAAGCAGCCAGGATCCTTATCTTGCTTTATCTGCTTTGCAAGCCAGTCTGGCGTTTTTTGGATCCAGTGCGTTTTATACCCACTGCGGTCTGGTTGGAGCGGGACTTGCCGGACTTTTGGTCTCGATGTTTTCAAGCGCCGGATCATGGCTTTTGGCCATTGGTTTCATGGCGATGAGTCTTTGCTTGATGTTCTGGCCCCAAATTGATGCCCGGATCTTCAGTCCGGTGCAAGAGGCAGCCCAAAGCCGGACGAAAAATCAGAAAGCAGTCAAGAAAAACCCGAAAACCAGATCGCGGATCTTGGATGTGCTGGACTACGATGATTTTGAAGATGATGAAATGGATGAACCTTCCATTACCATTCACCCTGAAAAGCCAGCGCCTGCTCCTGTTTCAAGCGGCGGATCTGTCTTTGACAATGGCATTTTAATGGAAGGTCTCAATGAGCCGCAGGTTCCAGCTGATTCTTTGGTTCAAGACCGGCTGCCTGGCTTTGAAATCCCGACGGTCGATGAAAAGAAAAAAGCGGCTCAAGCCCCATCTGCAGCGAAACAAGCGGGTTTGGCTGCCAAGGCAGCCCCAATTCCAGAAGCAAAACCGGATGCGGTTGTGACAAATGCCGTGGCAAACGCTTTGAGTCTGGAAGATGAAATCACCAGCCAGACGGATCAGCAGCCCGTTGAGTTTCCTTTGTATGATCCGGCCAGATATAAACTGCCGCCGATCAGCCTGCTGGAAGAAAACAAGACGAAAAACCGCTCCAATACCAACGTTCGCAATGCGCGCGTTCAAGGCCAGCGGTTAATCGAAATTCTGAAACAGTTTAATGTCGATGCTGCGCTTGGCGAAGTGCATATCGGCCCTTCAGTCACCGAATTTGAAGTGATTCCCGGTCAGGGGGTTCGCGTCAGTGCCTTTACCAACTTGCAAAATGATATCAAAATGGCTTTAGCCGCAACGGATATCCGCGTGGAAGCCCCAATTCCAGGGAAAAGCGCGGTAGGGATTGAAGTGCCCAATGCAGAAAAGACAACTGTAACCATGAAAGAGCTCATTCGCAATGTACCGCCTAAGCTGCAAGATAAGCCGCTGACGTTTACGCTTGGCAAGGACTTGATGGGCAATAACGTATATGGACGCCTGGATACCATGCCGCATCTGCTGATTGCAGGAGCGACGGGATCTGGTAAATCTGTCTGCGTTAACTCGATCATTTGTTCCATTTTGCTGCGAACCAGGCCGGATGAAGTCAAGCTGCTGCTGGTCGATCCGAAAAAGGTTGAATTTACACCCTATAACAGTATTCCGCATCTGCTTTCGCCAGTGATTACCGATGCCAATCTGGCCAGCGGCGCTTTAAAAGTAATCGTTGAAATGATGGACGCTCGTTATTCCTTGTTCGAAGAACTGACTGTCCGCAACATTTCTTCTTATAATGAATATGTCCAGCAAAATCCAGACTGTGGAAAGCAAGTGCTGCCGCGGATTGTCGTGATTATTGATGAGCTGGCAGACTTGATGCTTGCTGCCTCGAAAGATGTCGAACAAAGCATCCAGCGCATCACGCAGCTTGCACGGGCAGCGGGTATTCATTTGATCGTTGCCACCCAGCGTCCATCGGTCAATGTCATTACGGGCGTTATTAAAGCCAATATTCCCAGCCGGATTGCGTTCATGGTGTCATCGCGGCCCGATTCAAGAACCATTCTGGATCAATCAGGAGCTGAAAAACTGCTAGGCTATGGCGATATGCTGTTTCTGGACAATGGAGCAGCTTCGCCGGTGCGTCTGCAGGGAGTTTTCATCCAAGATAAAGAAGTAGAAGAAATCTGCAGCTGGGTCAAAAACCAGGCTACTCCGCAGTACGAAGATGCCTTTGTCATGCTCAAAGAAATCAGCACCCAGGGTGGAGAGGTGGGTACGCTGGCTGAAGAGATGGACCCTCTCTATCCGGAGGTGAAGAACTTCGTCATCACCAGCCGCAAAGCCAGTACATCCTTGATCCAGCGCCGCTTTCGATTAGGTTATGGCCGGGCAGCCCGAATTCTGGATCAGCTGGAAGCCAATGGCATTATCGGCCCTTCGAATGGCTCCAGGCCGCGTGAGATCCTTGTAGAGAGAAATGCAGAAGATGCACAGGAGGAATTTTTCTAATGAACCTGTTTTTAAAGACTGGTGACCGCTTGCCAGGCTATGATTGTATTTCCAGTATTGTTCAGCTCGGAGACTTCTTTTATCTCTCAGGGCATTTGGGAAAAGGCGAGACATTTCATGACCAATGTATTTCCGCCTGCTATGCTTTGACGGACACGTTAAGCGAATTTAATCTTCGCTTTGACCATGTCCTGAAATTTACGGTCTATTTGACCGATATCGAAATGGAAGACGAATTTTTATCCGTCTTTGAAAACTTCGTCGATCAGCCCTATCCAACGATGACGATCGTTGAAAGTCCGCATCTGCCCGGCAATGCTCAAGTCTGCATTGAAGGGTGCGGCGTCAATACGCTGCGTCATGAGCGGGCGATGAACAACGCTTATTGTGAAGACTGCGATGAGTAGTGATAAATAAACCAGCTTGCTTTTAAATAAATCCGCTCCATACTTGCAAAGGATCCTGCCTCTAGCTGCAGTCCATCTTTAAATGCAATAATGGCGCGGTTTTTTTGCGGACTTTTGGTGATTCGATCGATCTGCAGGTAATTGACATAACAAAGATCCGGGTTTTGCTGGCTGCAGGTCGGCAGCAGACAGAGCAGCGGATGGATGCTTAAACAAAGCGGGATCAGCTTGGTCTGCTTCATGAAGACCTGGTAAGCCTGCTTGCGGCCATCCAGGCTGCTGCCAAAATAAAGAGCTGCGTGTTCAAGAAAATCCAGCAATGAAGGACAGGAAAACGAGATTCGGGTTTGGTTGGCACATAAAAGAACGCTGGCGGTCTGGGCATCATAAAAAAGATAATCCGCAGCTAGAAGGTCAAAAAGCCGAAAGGAAGCAGTGGCAGCGGAAGTTGGAGACGTATAGGGATTCATGGGCCGCAGTATACACATTCAAAGTGAAGAAATGATGGGAATGAAAAAGCCTCGTCTTCTAGACGAGGAAAAAAGAAAAAATAAGGGATTGAGAATGGAGTGGCGAATAAAATCAGGCTGCTTGCTGCGCTTGAATCCAGTCGACAAATCCTTTGGCTTGATGATCAATGTCCTTTTGAATCGCTTGCGGATCAGAGAATTCAGATGTTTTCATTTCGGCTGGTGTTGCCCCGACACCGACCTGCTCATCATAGACTTTCATCTGGCAGAAGGTCAGCAGCCGGGCCAGCAGGCTACGGGCGGATTGAGCGGCCATCCGGCCGGCAGCACCGCTGATGGCGGCATAGCGGCCGGTTAAAGCGGACCGGATTCCAGCTGCTGGATCCAGGGGTCTGCTCATCCAGTCCAGCATGTTTTTGAGAGGTCCTGGAATCATTTGATTGTATTCAGGCGTAAAAAACCAGACTCCATCGGCCCATAAGAAGGCATCCCGGCATTTGTCCACGGCAGGAAGCACGGGTTTTTCATCATCCTGATTGAAAAGCGGGAGATCACTCCAATCCAGAATGCGAACTTCAGCCAGATCAGCCAGTGCGTTTTGAGCCATATGCATCAGCTGCGTATTGAACGACTTCTCCCGCAGTGATCCGCTTACAAGTAAAATTTTCATGGTGTACCTTATCCTTTCCGGATACCAGAAACGGGTCCGAAAAGACCTTTCTGGTTTCAAAGTACCGGAATTTTGAAAAAAACGATTTGAAAATGCCCTATCAAGAAGCGATAAAATTCGCTATGATGTTGGACGCAGTTAGAATCTAGTTGTTTGGAATCCCTGAAAACGCCAAAAAGGGTCCCAAATTCAAGGTTCTTTGATAAAATATGCATAATATGTGCAAAATCAAGTATACAATAGCGTCATCGTAAATCGATGCTGATTAGAAAGGATGATACAATGCCAGCTGCTGCTTATGATGAGAATTCAATCGTCATTCTCGAGGGACTGGAAGCGGTTCGCAAACGTCCGGGAATGTATATCGGCTCCACGGATCGTAAAGGCCTTCACCATCTGGTGTGGGAAATTCTGGATAACGCGATCGATGAAGCCCTCAATGGTTATGGCGATGAAATTGACATTACGCTCAATGCTGACGGTTCCTGCACTGTCAAAGACTATGGCCGTGGAATGCCCGTTGGTGTCCATAAATCAGGAAAATCGGCTCTGGAAGTCATTTTTACTGTTTTGCATGCGGGTGGAAAATTTACGGATTCCACCTATAAAGCTTCTGGGGGCCTGCATGGAGTAGGTGCCAGCGTAGTCAATGCGCTTTCTTCAAAAGTGATTGTTCAAGTTCGGGATGGCAAAAATCTCTATGAGATGGATTTTGCCAATGGCGGCAAACAGACCGGCTCCCTGAAAAAGATTGGCAAAACCAAAGAAACGGGATCGAGTGTAACCTTTTGGCCGGATCCCAAAATCTTTAAGGAAACCCGCTTTTCCTATTCCATCATTAAGGAACGCGTTCAGGAAGATGCTTTTTTGTTAAAAGGATTGAAGATCAAGCTTCGCGATGAACGGGAAAATCCCAAAGAAGATGAGTTCGTTTATGAGGATGGACTGAAAGCATTTGTGGAAGAATTGGATACCGATCATGAAGCTCTTACGCCGATCATTTCCTTTGAAGGCGAAAACCAGGGAATGAAAATCCAGGTTGCTTTTCAATATGTCGACACCTATCAGGAAACCCTGCTTTCTTTTACCAATATGGTCCGCACCCGCGATGGGGGAAGCCACGAAACAGGTGCCCGCCAGGCGCTGACCAAGACGATGAACGAATATGCCCGCAAAAATGGTTTTTTGAAAGAAAAAGATAAGTCGATGGAGGGCAGTGATATTCGTGAAGGGCTGACGATGGTCCTGCATATCACCGTTCCGGAAGAACTGCTTCAATTTGAAGGCCAGACCAAAGAAAAACTGGGAACTCCACAGGCTAAAATGGCGGTCGATCAGGTGGTCAGCGAACACTTGCGCTACTTTTTAGAAGAGAATAAAGAACTGGCTGAACTTCTGGTTCGCAAGATGATCAAAGCCGGCCAGGCAAGACAGGCTGCCCGCGAAGCGCGGGAAAAAGCACGAAAGGGTAAAGGCAAAAACCGATCCGAGAGGATTATTTCCGGAAAGCTCGTTCATGCCCAGTCTAAAGATGCCCGCAAAAAAGAGCTGTACTTAGTCGAGGGCGACTCTGCCGGTGGCTCCGCCAAACAAGGCCGCGACTCGATGTATCAAGCGATTCTGCCTCTTCGCGGCAAAGTTCTCAATACCGAACACTGCTCATTAGATGTCGTGGAAAAAAACGAAGAACTGAATACGATTATCCATACACTGGATGCAGGTGTCGGGTCAAATTTTGACGCCAAAGATTCCAATTACCACAAAGTCATTATCATGACCGATGCGGATGATGATGGAGCTCATATCCAAAACCTGCTTTTGACCTTTTTCTATCGATTTATGCGGCCGTTGATTGATGAGGGTATGCTGTATATTGCGATGCCGCCTTTATTCCGCATCAAAAAAGGCGAACATGAATACTACTTGTATTCCAACGAAGAACTCGATGCCAAAAAAGCAGAACTTAAATCCGGCTATACAATCAGCCGCTATAAAGGTCTTGGCGAGATGAATGCCTCCCAGCTTTGGGATACAACGATGAACCCGGCCACACGCACACTTGTGCGGGTGCGCCTGGATGATGGAAGACTGGCTGAAAAGCGGATTACCTCGCTCATGGGTGAGCGGGCAGATCTGCGCCGCAGCTGGATTGAAGAAAATGTGGTCTTCACGTTAGAAGATGACTTTATTAAGGAAGAAGCCCATGCCTAGAGCAAGAAAGAAAAAAGAAACCGCCACGGAACCTGTTGAACCCAAAGTTCTGGACTCGAATCTGGAAGATATTGTTGCGGACCGTTTTTCCCGCTACTCCCGCTATATCATCCAGGAACGTGCCCTGCCTGACGCACGAGATGGTTTAAAACCCGTCCAGCGCCGTATTTTGTGGTCGATGGAAGAAGACGGCAATACCTATAACAAACCTTACCGCAAATCTGCCCGGACAGCCGGTAACGTTATCGGCAACTATCATCCTCATGGTGAAAGTTCCGTTTACGATGCGATTGTCCGGCTGTCACAGGATTGGAAATCACCGATTCCTTTGATTGATATGCAAGGGAACAATGGATCGATCGACGATGACCCGGCTGCTGCCATGCGTTATACCGAAGCACGCTTATCCAGATTGGCCCAGTATTTATTAGAAGATATTGACAAAGATACTGTCGAATGGGCCCCAAACTATTCGGACGAAAAATTCGAACCGACCGTCCTGCCGGCCCGCTATCCTAACTTGCTGATCAATGGCATTACAGGCATCGCAGCCGGTTATGCGACCAACATTCCACCTCATAACTTCAATGAAATTATCGATGCTGCGATTTATCGGGTGGACCATCCAAACTGCTCGATCGATGAACTGCTGGAGCTGGTATCCGGGCCTGATTTTCCAACCGGAGGCTTGATCATCGGAAATGAGGGTTGGAAACATGCCCTGCGCACTGGCAAAGGCCGTGTAACGGTACGCTCGAAAGCAGTCATTGAGGAAGGAAAGACAATTAACCAGATTGTGATTACGGAAATCCCCTATGAAGTGATCAAAAGCGCGATGGTGCGCAAGATGGATGAAATCCGGCTGAACGCCAAAGTGAATGGCATTCTGGATGTGCGTGACGAAAGCGACCGGAAGGGGTTGCGCATCGTGGTGGATTTGAAAAAAGAAGCCAATGCAAAAGCAATCCTGAACTATTTTTATAAAAACACCGACCTGCAGACGTACTACCACTACAACGTGATTGCCATTGTTCGCAAAACACCAAAGCTGCTGAGTTTAGCGGATGCTTTGGATGCTTTTTTGGTTCACCGCGAAGAAGTCATCATCAACCGCTCAAAATTTGATCTCAAACGCAAAAAAGACCGGCTTCATATTGTCGAAGGTCTGCAAAAGGCAGTCTCCGTGTTGGATGAGTTGATCGCATTGATCCGCAAAGCCAATGGCAAAGCGGATTCAAAAGCAAAAATCATGGACCGCTTTGGCTTTAGTGAGCCGCAGGCAGAAGCCATTGTGACCATGCAGTTGTATCGGTTGTCGAATACTGATGTCATTGCTTTGCAAAAAGAAGCGGATACGCTGCGAAAAGAGATTGAGAAACTGGAAGGCATCATCAAAACTCCATCCAAACGGAAAAAATTGATGATCAAAGAGCTCAAGGAAGTTTCGGAACAGTTTCCAATGCCGCGCCGGACACAGATTGTCGAAGATGCTGAGGAAATCGTCGTTGATGATCGGGATATGATTGTTGATGAGCAGGTCATGGCTGTTGTCAGCCACCAGGGCTATGTCAAACGCGTTTCGATGCGCTCTTTTGCCTCCAGTTCAAATGGAACAGCGGGACTCAAAGAAGGCGACAGCTTCGTCTTTAATGCTCCTGTCTCTACTTTGGATACCTTGCTGGTCTTTACCAATAAGGGCCGCTTTGGCCAGATTCCAGTTTACCAGATGGAAGAAAAGAAATGGAAAGATCTCGGTACTCATTATTCTTCTTTATTGAAGCCGGAGATGGGCGAACAGATCACCAATGTATTTGTCGAAAAAAATCCTGTAAGCAATGTCGATTTGGTTTTAGCTGCAAGCAGCGGTCAGATCCGCCGCGTTCACCGGGAGGATCTGCCTGCCAAAACCAAAAGCAGATTGGTGGCGTTAATGAGTCTGTCTGAGGGGGATAGTCTTGAACATGTGCTGTTTTCCTGCCATGACAGCGATCAGCTGGTCCTGATTTCGCAAAGCGGCTATGGTTTTAAAATGGACGTCAATGAAATTCCGCTCTCAAAAGGCAAAGGCAAGGGAGTTCGGTCTATCAATTTACAGCCGGAAGACAAGCTGCAGTCTTTGCTGGTGGCGGATCAAGAATTTCTGGTGCTGGAAAACAATGAAGGAGCGTTTAAGAAGATTGCTCTTTCTTCGATCGATACCCATAAGCGCGGCGCTCGTGGAATTCGATTATATAAAGCAGTGAAGTCTCATCCACTTGAAGTTGTTGATGCCCGTACGGCCAGCGCGAAAGAAACCCTTAGCTTTGCAAATGGAACCCTGCCAGCACTCGATGTCTCCACTCTTCCAAAGATGGATCCATCAGCCACCTGGTCAAGCACCGGGATGCTGGAAACGCCTGTTGAATTTGAATCTCTAGACCTGCGTCTTGAGTCAGGTGATCGAATCAAACCTGAAGATGGACTCGATCAGCTGACTCTGTTTGAACAAACCCCTGGTGTTTCGCAATAAATTGCCACTCTGACTATAAAGAGATGACGGTTGCGATTGAGCGATCATTTCAAAGCGTGTAAAATGAGTTAGAAAAGAATGGAGCGTTACGAAATGGGACAGTTATGGTCTTCGATTCTGTACGCGTTAGTCGGTGCCATTATCGGAGCGATTATCGCATTTGTTCTCACGAAGCGGAAATTTGAAAAAGAGCTGCGCGAAAACCCACCGATCAATGAAAAGATGATCCGTGCAATGTTCCTGCAGATGGGTAGAAAACCCTCTGAGGCACAAATTCGCCAGATTATGAAAACCGTGAACAGTAATTCGAAAAACAAAAAATAACTAGAAAGGCCCTGTGGCCTTTTTTTTTATTCGCTCGTTTTGGTTTTGAATCTGGACGAGAGGGAAAAATGAGAAGACAAAGATTGCTTTATCAAGGATCGTATCTTTTTTCAAAGTGGATTTCATGGTTTGCTCTTACAATAAATGAGGACTCTCATAAATTCGAAACACCTTTAGGTGTCGTGAGTTTTATATTTACCATTTTTCGTTTCTCCTACATTTCGAAGCGAAAAATGGTATTTTTTATTTGGATAAACATTAACTTTTTAT
>JADGIS010000104.1 GCA_015233825.1 Erysipelotrichaceae bacterium RD49 | reverse complement strand
CATTCATTTAATGCACCTCCCACGAAATATTGTGGGGGTTAAAGCAGCTAAATATCTATAATCTTTTGTCTAAAACCTGCATTTTATCTCTGTCCGCTACCTACATTTAAAGTTTAGCCTTAACAGCTGGTGCTTTCCGTTTGTTTTCATGTTTTGACAAACTTTCGGTAAAGAGTTGCAATCTTCGAATAAAAAGAGTATGGCAGGCAGGGCAAATCAGATGGTTTTTTGTACTTTGAGGGCCAAACTGAAGGGAAGAATTGCATGGTCTAAAGAGCAGAGAAGTTGAAATTGACAGCTCGGGCTGTAAGCTTGAAGATCCTGCCTTGAATAGATCGCAAACAAAAGGATAAAAAAGACAGATTGGCTGCCCAAACAGGATCTTTCAGGCAGATGAAGAGCATGGAATAGATAGAAAAGTTGAAAATGGTAAAAGAGATAAAAAAGCGGAAAAGAAAGGGTCCGCTTGTTTCAAGTAAGCTGGCTTATACGTTTTTTCCAGGCATAAGTCAAGACTTGTATTTTGATTCAAAATCTGAAAAGGTCCGAAAAACCTATAAAAACCTCGTGGATTGATACATCGACGAGGGGTCTCATTTGCAAAAGGGTGAGGACCATCATACACTAGTAAATTGCATAATAGCCGAAAAATGGCTGTTGTTCAATACTGAAGAAAGGATCGTGCGCATGGAAGGCAATAAACCATACCAAATCGTTCCGGAAGGAAAAAAAGCATTTAGACGGGACTACTCAAAGGTCTCCGGAAAGCTGGAGCTTCCAAATCTGGTCGAAATTCAGACGAATTCCTACGACTGGTTTACCAAGCAGGGAATTGAAGAAGTTTTCAATGAAATCTTCCCGATTGAAAGTTTCAACAAGAATATCAAACTGAACTACAAAGGATTCCATTTTGCTAAACCAAAATGTACTCCGCAGGAAGCCATGGAGAAAGAGTGCAACTATGCAGCTTCTCTGGAAGTTGACATGGAACTTGAAATTGTCAATGAAAACGGAGAGGTCATCACTAAAGAAGATACAGTCTATCTTGGTGAATTTCCCCAGATGACGGAAACAGGTACATTCATCATCAATGGTGCTGAGCGTGTCATCGTTTCTCAGATTGTCCGTTCTCCAGGTGCATATTTCGCGGAGTCTTATGATAACAAGACGGGCCGCCAGAATTACACTTGTGAGCTGATCCCAAGCCGCGGAACCTGGCTTGAGTTCATGACTGAACAGAAAAAGAACACCAACGGCCGCGCAATCAATGTTTCCATTGACCGCCGCCGCAAAATCCTATCCTCAATCTTCTTTAAGGCGCTGGGCATGAGTTTCTCTTTGGAAAAAGGCGAAGACGCTTTTGATACCAAACCGTTAGACACATTCTTAAAAGCCATCGGCAAGGAAGCAAAAGATGTGGCTGTCGATGAAGGCAACCGCGAATACATGAACCAGTATCTCATGTTATTCAACGGCTTTTTTGGCAAATCCGAAGAAATCGAAAATACTCTGTTGGCGGATAAAGTCAAAACGACTGAAGAAGCGCTCCTTTCATTCTATGAAAACCAGCGCTCCGATGAAATCCCTACTTTGGATGGATCCATAACTTTAATGCAGGCCAAATTCTTTGACCCGCGCCGTTATGATCTGACCAAAGCCGGACGCTATAAACTAGGTAAAAAGCTCAATGCGGTTGCCCGTACCATGAATAATACCCTCGCCCAGGACATCATCGGTGTCGATGGTGAAGTATTCATGCCAAAAGGAACCCATATTACCCGCAACGAACGCAATGCACTGCGTGAAGAACTGGCCAAAGGGCTGTATATGAATCCATATCCTTTCAAACCAGAGTTTTTGGAAGCTGATATCGTTGAGATCCCTGCCTCTTAC
Source organism: Erysipelotrichaceae bacterium RD49 (assembly GCA_015233825.1). Lineage (GTDB taxonomy): Bacteria > Bacillota_I > Bacilli_A > Erysipelotrichales > Erysipelotrichaceae > Allobaculum. Next base: position 8,632 of record JADGIS010000104.1, on the reverse strand, counting down.
AAAACCGGCTTGATCGGCCGTGTCTTAGCTGAAGATGTCACTTTAGATGGCGTTCTCTATGAACAGGGCCAGGTTTTAACGCCACAGGATGTGGAAGAAATCGTGAAATTCGATCAGCCAGTCAAAATCTATGCCGGACTGGTTGCCAAACCGGTCACTTTAACCGATGAAAATGTGGATGCAGTCCTCAACTATGGCCAGCGTCTGCTGACCCTTGGCCGTCTGACCGATGCCCAAGGCAAAGATCTGGTCAACTCCGATCTTGAGCCGATCGCTGCCCGCTACACCATTGGGGTAACGCCTGAAAAACTCGACGACGCCGCTGTCTTTGATCTCAAAGGCCGCATGCAGGATCAAGATGTCACTGCATGGTTAATCGGTGCTGCCGTCCAGGAAATCGATGTCGAAGACAAAAACGGCCAGCTGATCCATATTACAGGAAATGATCCGTTTGCCAATATGCATACCGTGACGATTCCAGATATTTATGCATTCTTTGCTTATGATCTCAACGTCATGGAAGGCATTGGCGATACGGATGATATCGATATGCTGGGCAACCGCCGCATCCGTTCGGTGGGCGAACTGATCCAGAACCAGTTCAGAATCGGCTTAAGCCGTATGGAACGTGTGGTGAAGGAAAGAATGTCCATCCAGGAAGTGGACAACATCAACCCGAAAAAGCTTACCAACGTCCGTCCATTGACCGCAGCGATTAAAGAGTTCTTCTCTTCTTCGCAGCTTTCCCAGTTCATGGACCAGCAGAACCCATTGGCTGAACTGACCAACAAGCGCCGTATTTCCGCCTTGGGTCCAGGTGGCTTGACGCGTGACCGCGCCGGATTTGAAGTGCGTGACGTTCACTCCTCCCACTATGGCCGAATCTGCCCAATCGAGACCCCTGAAGGTCCAAATATCGGTCTGATTTCCAACCTGACCACCTATGCCAAAATCAATGAATATGGTTTCATTCAGACTCCATATCGTATCGTCAACCCAGATGGCACTGTATCCGAAGAAGCGATTTATCTGTCTGCCGATGAAGAAGCGGATTACGTGATTGCCCAGGCTAACGAAGTTCGTGACGGCCGCCTGATTCATGATCGTGTCGTTGCCCGTAAAAACGGCGATACCATCATTGCGGACAAAGCGGAAGTTGAACTGGCCGACGTCAGCCCGAAGCAGATTGTTTCGGTTGCGACCGCCTGCGTCCCCTTCCTTGAAAACGATGACGCCTCCCGTGCCCTGATGGGTGCCAACATGCAGCGTCAGGCCGTGCCTTTGCTGCAGCCGCATTCTCCTTATGTCGGTACGGGTATCGAATACAAGATTGCCAAAGACTCTGGTGTTGGGATCGTCGCTAAAGAAGACGGAACCATTACTTACGTTGACTCTTTGCGCATCGTCAATATGGATAAAGCTGGCAAAGAACATACTTACACCTTGCGTAAGTTCTCCCGTTCCAACGCTTCCACCTGCATCAACCAGAAACCAATCGTTAAAGTTGGTGAAGAAGTAGAAGCTGGTGACATCCTGGCCGATGGACCATCCATGGAAAACGGCGAACTGGCTCTTGGCCAGAACGTAACCATCGCTTACATGACCTGGTATGGCTACAACTATGAAGATGCCATCATCATGTCAGAGCGCATGGTCAGCGATGATGTCTATACCTCCATCCACTTAGAGGAATATGACATCGACTGCCGCGACACCAAGCTTGGGCCGGAAGAAATCACCCGCGATATTCCAAACGTATCCGAAAATACCATTAAGAAGCTCGACGAGAATGGTGTCATTCTCAAAGGCTCTGAAGTCCACGAAGGCGATATTCTGGTTGGTAAGGTTACACCAAAAGGCCAGAGTGAAGTTTCGCCGGAAGAAAAACTGCTGCTTGCGATCTTCGGTGAAAAATCCAGAGAAGTTCGCGACAACTCCTTGAAAGTTCCACATGGCGGCGCCGGTATTGTCCACAGCACTAAAGTCTTCAAGCGCGGCGATGGTTCCGACCTGCCCCCTGGAGTCAATACCCGTGTCAAAGTCTACATCGCCCAGAAACGTAAAATTTCTGAAGGTGACAAGATGTCCGGCCGTCATGGAAACAAAGGTGTAATTTCCAAGATCATGCCAATCGAAGATATGCCGTTTATGGCCGATGGCACCCCGATCGATATCATCCTGAACCCATTCGGTGTACCTTCTCGTATGAACATCGGTCAGATTCTGGAAATCCACCTCGGCTATGCAGCCAAAAAACTGAACCAGAAATTCGCAACGCCAGTATTCGATGGTCTGTCCAATGAAGATCTGGCAGATGTAATGAAAGAAGCCCAGATGACATTTGATGGAAAACAGGTTCTGTATGATGGCCAGACTGGTCTGCCATTTGATGAACGGATTTCTGTTGGTGTCATGTATATGATCAAACTTGCCCACATGGTCGATGATAAACTGCATGCGCGTGCAACTGGTCCATACTCCACCATTACCCAGCAGCCGTTAGGTGGTAAAGCCCAGAACGGTGGCCAGCGTTTTGGTGAAATGGAAGTTTGGGCCTTGGAAGCCTATGGCGCCAGCCACACCCTGCAGGAAATCTTGACTATCAAGTCCGACGATATTCAAGGACGCATTGAAACCTATGAAGCCATTACGAAAGGCAAAGACATTCCAGAACCAGGTGTTCCAGAATCCTTCCGCGTATTGATCAACGAACTTCAAGGTTTGGCTATCGACGTTACGCTGCTTGACGATAACAACAATGTTGTTTCGCTCAACTCCTCCAACAAGAATGACAATGCCGTTGAACATGACGACGACACGATCATCACGGTTGAAGCCAGGGAAGTAACGGATGACGACAGCGATGTATGCGAACCCCCTCTTGAAAACGATCTGGACCCATCCGTTGTAGAAGAAGCTTTAGATGGCACGAATTATGAAGATGTTGACATCGAAGATGAACAGACGGAAGACGATGAGTTTGAAGAAGAACGTAAAGAAGTGGAGGATGTACAGATCGAATGTCAGTAAACAATTTCTCCTCGATTCAGGTCAAACTTGCCTCTCCAGAAGCCATTGAGAAATGGTCCTATGGAGAAGTTCTGAAGCCTGAGACGATTAACTACCGTTCCCAGAAAGCAGAAAAGGATGGCCTGTTCTGCGAACGCATTTTCGGCCCGACCAAGGACTATGAATGCGCCTGTGGAAAATATAAAAAAGTAAAGCATTTTAACGGCGTCAAGTGCGAACGCTGCGGTGTTGAAATCACCAAATCCAGCGTGCGCCGTGAGCGTATGGGGCATATCCACCTCGCCGCTCCTGTCGCCCATATCTGGTATTTACGCGGCATTCCAAGCCGCATGGCTCTGCTTTTGGATTTGACACCAAAGCAGCTTGAAGAAGTTGTCTACTTCGTCAGCTACGTTGTCACCGATCCAATGGACAGCGGCCTGAACTATAAACAGATCCTGTCCGAAAAGGAATACCGTGAAAACCAGGCTGTCTACGGCCCGCTTGGCTTTAAAGCCAAAACCGGTGCCGAAGCCGTTCTGGAACTGCTCCAGAATGTTGATCTTGAAGCTGAATACAATAAAGTGACGGAACAGCTTGAAAAAGCAACCGGTGAAAAACGCAAGAAGTTAATCAAGCGTCTGGACACCATCAATGCATTCCGTCACTCCGACAACAAGCCGGAATGGATGATTCTCCAGAATATTCCGGTTATCCCGCCTGATCTGCGCCCAATGCTGCAGCTGGACGGCGGCCGGTTTGCGACCAGTGATTTAAACGACTTATACCGTCGTGTCATCACCCGTAATAACCGTCTGAAAAAACTTCTGGATTTAGGTACGCCAAACATCATCGTTCAAAACGAAAAACGTATGCTCCAGGAAGCCGTTGACGCTCTGATTGATAATGGCCGTCGTTCCAAGCCAATTACCGGTGCGGGCGGCCGTGCCTTAAAATCCTTGTCCCACTCCTTAAAAGGAAAACAAGGCCGTTTCCGTCAGAACCTGTTAGGTAAACGTGTTGACTTCTCCGGTCGTTCCGTTATCGCGGTTGGACCAGATTTGAAGATGTACCAGTGTGGGATTCCACGTGAAATGGCGATCAACCTGTTCAAGCCATTTGTCATCAACGAAATGGTGAACTCGGAAATCGTCGGCAATGCCAAGCAGGCTGAAAAGATGATCGAAGCCAGAGACGAAAGAATCTGGCCGGTTGTTGAAAAAGTCATCGAAGGCTATCCTGTCCTGCTCAACCGTGCTCCAACCCTGCACCGCTTAGGAATCCAGGCGTTCCTTCCAAAACTGGTTGAAGGCCGTGCCATGCGTCTGCATCCACTGGTATGTACCGCGTTCAACGCTGACTTCGATGGTGACCAGATGGCCATTCACGTCCCATTGTCCGAAGAAGCCCGTGCGGAAGCTTTGGTTATGATGCTTGGTTCCCACAACATTCTGGGACCAAAAGATGGTAAGCCAATTGTTACGCCAGGCCAGGACATGGTCATGGGTAACTTCTATTTGACGATGGAAGAAACCAAGCAGGAACTCCTGGAAGAAGCTGAACGCTACCGCCAGGCGGGTGTGGAAAAAGAAGCCCAGGCCTGGGAACGCTATGCCAATGCCGAAGGTACGGTTTATTCCGATATTGACGAAGTCATGCTGGCTTACAAAACCGGCCAGGTTCACCTGCACAGCCGCATTGCGCTGCCAGTCTCCGGCCTGAACAAAGACAGCTTTGCTCCAGAACATGCTAACGATTACTTAGCCACGACCGTCGGCAAGATTATCTTCAACGGCATGTTCCCAAGCGACTTCCCATACCTCAACGAAGTTTCCAAAGAAAACTTTGAAAAAACACCGGAAAAATACTTCATCAAGCCAGGAACCGATGTCAAGAAATTCATCGACGAACTGCCAACTGTTGAAGCCGTGAAGAAAAAAGACTTAGGTAAAGTTATCGCCGAAGTATTCAAACGCTATAAAGTCGATGATGTAGCCGAAATTCTGGATGAAATCAAATCCCTTGGATTTAAATATTCCACTGTGGCGGGTATCACCGTAGCCCTGTCCGATATCGAAGTTGCGCCAAACAAAGAGCGCCATATCGACGAAGGCCGTGAAAAAGCCGACCAGCTCAAACACCTCCAGCAAAAAGGCCTGCTGACCATGGAAGAATGGGAACGCCACCTCAACAAGCTGTGGGCCGATGTCAAAGACGATATCGTAGAAGAGCTGATGAGCAACCTGCCGCGTAAAAACCCAATCAACATGATGGCGACCTCTGGTGCCCGTGGTAATACTTCGAACTTTACCCAGCTGGCCGGAATGCGTGGTCTGATGGCTCGTCCTGCCAAAGGTAAATCCAGAGCGGGTGAATATGTTCCATCCATCATCGAGGTACCAATCTATTCGTGCTTCCGCGAAGGTCTGAACGTATCCGAGTTCTTTATTTCCACCCATGGTGTACGTAAAGGTCTGACCGATACCGCCTTGAAGACGGCTGAATCTGGATATTTGACCCGTCGTCTGGTTGACGTTGCCCAGGATGTCATCATCAAAGAAGACGACTGCGGAACCGATAAAGGCTTCTGGGTAGAAGATTTGGTTGACCGCAAGACCAATACCGTCATCGAGCCATTGTATGATCGTCTGGTCGGCCGTTACTCCAAAGAAGATGTCATCAACCCGGAAACGGGTGAAGTCATCGTCGAATCTGATACGTACATGACCGAAGACATCGCCAAGAAAATTGTCGATGCCGGCGTTACTGGCATGTATATCCGTTCGCCATTCACCTGCAAATCCACCAATGGTGTCTGCGTGAAGTGCTACGGTAAAAACATGGCAACCGGTAAAGTCGTTGAAGTCGGTGAAGCCGTTGGTACAATGGCTGCCCAGTCCATTGGTGAACCAGGTACCCAGCTGACCATGCGTACCTTCCATACCGGTGGTGTAGCCGGTGGTGATGGTGGAGATATCACCCAGGGTCTTCCTCGTGTTGAAGAGCTGTTTGAAGCCCGCCATCCAAAAGGTGTTGCCGTTATCGCCCAGATTTCCGGTGAAATCGTATCCATCAAGCGGATTGATGGCACATTACGCCAGGAAGTTGAAATCAAAAACGAAACTGAATCTGTATCCCATAAGATCAATGCCAACCAGACCCTGCGTCCATGGGTTCAGGTCGGCCAGGAAATCGAAGCCGGCCAGCCGCTGACTGAAGGTCCTCTGGATCCAAAAGAACTGCTTGCCGTTGCCGGTGTCAACCAGGTACAGAACTATATCCTGAAAGAAGTTAAGAAGGTTTACCAGTCACAAGGTATCGAAATTTCCGATAAGCATCTGGAAGTGATGATCCGCCAGATGATGAAGAAAGTAATCGTTACTGATCCAGGGGATACAGACCTGAATGTTGGTGTTCAGTTATCTTTGAATAACATTACCCAGATCAATCGCGATGCTCTGCTGCAGGGCAAAGTTCCAGCTACCTTCCAGCCAATTCTGCTTGGTATCTCGAAATCCTCTGTCGAAACCGACTCCTTCTTGTCGGCTGCATCCTTCCAGGAAACCACTAAGGTTTTAACTGATGCAACCATTAAGGGTAAGGTTGACCACCTCGTTGGACTGAAAGAAAACGTCATCATCGGTAAACTGATTCCAGCGGGTACCGGATGCAAAGGCGACCGTGCCCAGAATGAAGAAGTCCGCAAGATGGCCAAGAGACTGCGTGACCGCCGTCTGTCCCGCCAGGTGGAAACCCACCACGATACAAACTTCGAAAAATTTGCCAACCAGGCGATGAAAGAACCAGAAGAAATCGATCCATTGCTGCCAGAAGTTATTGAAGACCATTCTCTGCTTGAAAATGACTCCATCCTCAATGACCCGGAAAGCTTTGCTGAAGCCCTTGAAAAAGCCGCCGCAAAGTAAGCAGCCCATGTGATTGCAAGAGCTGATTCTAACTTGCCGGCAACAAAATTTGACTTGAATGACAAAGACCGTTTTTCCAGATGCTGGAGATGCGGTCTTTTTTCCTATAGTGCTAGTAGAGTAGGATAGTAGACACTGGAATTTGGTTCGCAGAGGCATGGATACTAATATTGCTGAATAGGTGTAAAGAAATAGGTATAATCGGGCTGTCTTTCTTTGCACAGGTCAAAAGTGAGTGGGCAACGAGCAGATAGTTTTGCAGGATGGGCAGGATAGATCGAGATGCAAAAGGACGATTTAAGCAAACAAATAGGAGAATCTCATGGTTTTTAACGCACGCAATGGAAGAGTTTGCATTGATGGTACAGACATGGAGTATGTATCGTTTGGCAAAGGAAAAAATGTCTTCGTTCTGCTTCCTGGGCTGGCTGATGGATTGAAAACCGTCAAGGGAATGGCTCTTCCACTGGCCTGGATGTATAGAGAATACGCCAAAGACTACTCAGTATTTGTTTTCAGCCGCAAAAATGAGATTCCAGAAAACTATTCAACACGAGAGATGGCAGCAGATCAGGCCAAAGCGATGAAAGCTCTAGGGATTTCAAATGCGAACATAATGGGTGTCTCGTAAGGTGGAATGATTGCCCAGTATCTGGCCATCGACTATCCGGAACTGGTAAAAAAACTTGTCTTGGTTGTTACGCTTGGCAAACAAAATGAAGTCATCCAAAGGACAGCAGGAAATTGGATTTTGATGGCGAAGCGTGCTGACTATCAATCTCTCATGATTGATACGGCAGAAAAAACCTATTCAGATCAGTATTTAAAGAAATATCGATACCTGTATCCACTTTTAGGGCGCATTGGGAGCCGAAAGACTTCAGACGTTTTCTCATTCAAGCAAGATCCTGTCTTGGCCATAATGCGGATTCAAAATTAGATAAGATTTCCTGTCCAACATTAGTGATAGGAGGAGCGTGCGATAAAATTGTAGGAAATACGGCTTCAGAAGAATTAGCAGATAAGATTGAAAACAGTGAGCTGTATATTTACAGTGGCCTTGGTCATGGAACATATGAAGAAGCCAAGGATTTGAATCAAAGAGTTCTGCGTTTTTTAGAGAAGAATCTGGATAGATAATTTATGCAAATATTTTGACTGCTACGCTATGGGAATAAGCACGTAGTCCGCCTGTGGCAGCAAGATCCATTCCAAGAGAAAGAGGCAACTTGGCTTAGAACAGTTCTCCTGTATAGGGCTGTAGATGAAAATACGCTCTAAAATTGGCAATCCTTTTAAAAGGATCCCTCTAAATCTGGATATGGTTTTCCAACTATAGAACGGATTTAGAGGTTTTTTATGGCCAAACAGCAGATCAAATTACAAGTTTAATAAAGAAAATTGATCTCATATCCCAGATAAAGCAATAATTTTGGATAGAAGAATGGTGGATGTGCTTTCGAAAAGATAAAAAGTGGTTGATCCAATTCCACAGTGAGGATAAAATTTAAATATAAGCTACAGATGTTAAAATAGATTTGCATTTGGAAATCAGACTGGAGTCATTCTGTTTTAGGACATGGAGCGGGAATCCTCGGCCATTCAATGACCGAGATGAAAGCGACTGGTGCATAAAGATGCATTACTGGATGTTATATCTTTTTTATTTTATTTAAGCATATTTAATCATATTTATG
>JADGIS010000103.1 GCA_015233825.1 Erysipelotrichaceae bacterium RD49 | reverse complement strand
CAAGACTGTAAGGCGACAGGCTTTTGGCTATCATGACGATGGATATTTTTTCCTGAAGATCATCGATGCGTCATACAATACGACAGTCAAGAATCCCAAATCCCACCGGATTTTTCAGTGAGCCTAAACAATAAAAACATCCCGGCTTGGCGTATCATCTTGTGCGTTGGCGAGAACCGCCTGGTTTGAAAGCGATATTCCGATCAGAACAACCCCAAAAAGCGAAGAAATTCGCTGGCTTTTCTTCATAAAATTCCTCTTTTCTTGATTTGCATCAAATGATCTGTAAGGGAGAAGGCAAGACTTCGATTCCCTTTTGAAAAGCTGCTGATACCAAAGAAGGTAAAAACCAGGTTAAATTCAAAAAAGGAATCAAATTCTTGCAAAGATGTAATTTTTCTTAGCTTACATTTCTTTCACATTATTCACAACAATTCTAGAATTTTCGTGATGAAATTCAGAATATTTCCTGACATTATTTAGCACAAAAGCTGTAGAAATAGTCACTGAATCTTTCGTTTTTCAAGTCGAATGACCCAGAAATGAATAGTTTATCTCTATAAACAGCAAAGAACTGCCTGAATGGCCAAGCTGCTTTCTCTGAATCAACCGATTGAAGAGGACTGCTGAAAGCCAATGAGAAAGAAAACCAGGCACCTATTCAAAAAATGCTTCCCATCAAGCCAAGCAGCAATCTTTATTCAGCCGCTAGCGTATGAATCATCATCTTCCGAGTCGTTTTGAATGATTTTTGATGGCGAAATTGCAAAAAACATTTGCGTACTGCTCTAAAATCGGGTAAGATGTTTTCACGTGCCCGGGTGGTGAAACTGGTAGACGCAGTGGACTCAAAATCCACCGGTAGCGATACCGTGCCGGTTCGAGTCCGGCCTCGGGCACCATTCTTTTGTATTCTTTGCCAGATTCCAGATTGAGAATCTGGCTTTTTTCTTTTCCGCTCCTTTCCTGTCTTTCCTTTTTGCTTCGCCGTAAAAAAACCAGCCCATTTTTCAGGACTGGTCGTCATTTTCTCGAATAGAGCCTTCAGGCTTTTTATCGTTTATCCAAATCGAAGGGGTTCAAATCGAGGTCTGGTTCCAGAGCCGCGGAAGCCGGCTGCTTGGATTCGAGCTTGGCTTTCGCCAAATGAAAAGCAGGAATCCCCTCTTCGGATTGAGCCAGGATCTGGTGCAGGAAGGTAGTCTCATCTATTTCCGGCTGAACCAAAATCTGAGCGGATCCTCCAATGGATAGCTCAGGACCAGAGGCTTTTAGATTGGTCATCTGTTTTTCGGGCATCGTTTCAAAATCCATTGAAGCCGTTTGCAAATCATCATTCCTGTCGATTTTGGAAAGACCGGCTTGCTCTTCTTGCTCATCGACAAAGACAATTTCCTGTTCTGCTTCACTGTCCTGGTCAGCTCCAACATTTGCCGGCTCTTCTTCATCAATAGAAGTTGTTTCAAGGCCGGTCTGGTGCTCAATTTCCTGGTCGGCTTCAAACAGTGGATATCCGGCTGCGTGTTCAAACTGCAGCAGGAACAGTTTACGAAGAGCTGCAAACTGGCCCGCTTCATCCGTTCGAATCGACTCACTCAGACCAATTATTTCCACCTGGGGAAAGATTTGATGACCGGATTTCACCAAGTCATAAATCGAGGCTGCAATCGATGCCGGATCATAGATCTGCGCGTTTTTGCCATGAAAAATATACAGCCCGGTAATTTCATCAAACGGGTCGGGAGCTGAAAGCGAAAACAAGTATTTATAGGCCAAGGGAATTATCTTGTAATCCCGGACGTTACGATAAGTCGCATACTTGGCATCCCCTAAAATGTATCGTGCCCCTTTCCAATGACTGCTCTCCAGCTTGAAAACATAATCCGGGGTGTAGTAGCGGCCGCTGGTCGGCTCCCCCCAGCCGCGCGGAAAGGAAAGCGAAGTATTGCGGATCAGGTTGCAGCTGCTTTGTCTGGCGGATTTCTGGCCATAGATGACCGGCTGGTAAAACAAAGTAACCTTCACAGAATCCCGTTTATAAACAAAGATATTGTTGATGCTTGGCGGCTCATAGAAGGTCTCTTCCCTGCGCTGGGGACTGACCATTTTGGCAGAGACCAGCTCAAAGCCCCAGTCTAGAAAGAATCGGCCGAGTTTGCTTAACACGTAGACTTCATAGAGCGTTGTAATCTGTAAAAACGTCGTCGCAAACCGGATATCGCCTGCCGAGACATTGCGCATGGCAAACCATTGGCCGATCGAACCGAAGATCTGCCGGTAGCCTGGCCGGCTGCTAAAAGCAGCTGTGCGTCTTGGCGGCGAGGTGAATTCAAATTCACTGGCCGGAATAATCGATTGGTATCGTTCATAAAGCCGGCAGAATTCCGCTTTGATTGCTTTCAAATCTTTGATCATTTCTTCGAGCGTCAGCTGGGTGGCTCTGGCCATATACGTCGAAGAGGTCACAAAGATACCGCTGGTATCGAAGCGCACGGGCAGCTGCTTTTTGTAGGTATCGATTTTGGGAATCATATCCGATGTTTCTTTAATAATCGTTTGAATGAACGATAAAATCACCTGGTTTTCATAGACATCTGTACTTTTTATTGGGTTGGCTAAGCGGCCAAAATCTGGCACATACGACCGATGACCGATTCGAATGCCCTGGGCATGGAATGTCGGAATGAAATGCTCCGGGTGGCGGTGAAGCTGCTCGAGAGCACGGGCATCCAGATGCCGATGTTTCTTGATGGTTTCATCCGATGCGGTTTGTGGATTCATGCGGATAGGCTGCCAGGCGTGTTCAAGCAGGATTCCAGTCTGCTTGAACAGCCGGATCTTATCCTCCATTGAATATTGCTCATGGGCATACTGTGGTTCAAAACGGATGTAGTCTTTATGGGTCCCATATAGGAGCAGGCGATTGTTGCGGGCAGCATAGCAGCCCATGGAATTGACGGAAAAATTTTCATCATCCGGGCGCACCATCACTTGAAAATATTCCGATTTCAGCTGGATCGGGCCCTCAGTCGTTTTAAATTCCAAAATGATATGCGATAACCCAAAGCTGTCTGCAAAAATCCGCTCCCCATTGCCTGGTGAATGAAACATGATATTTCCGGTATGGGGATGGAAGGTATGAGGGGCTGGATACCCATTGATCAGAATTTCCAGAGAGCGGATCTCGCTGGTGTTGGCAGTCAGAAGCTGGGCATGGTAAGGCAGGCTGGAGAAGACCTTGACGCTGGGAATCTTGATCAGATCAGCCAGCGGCTGATGGCTGGTGGCTGGATGCAGCTGCAGTTCCACCAAGTCCAGGCTCTCTTCTGAAAGCAGCCGTAATTTATATTCACGCATTAGAAGAACTGATAATACTGCATGGAATCATCGCCTTTTTCCATGATTTCTTCCAGCTTGGCTGCACTTAAGTTCAGATGATTGGTCTTCAAGAAATCCAGAATCTGTTTGAGCAGCTGGCGAAACCGCTCCGAGGTCCCATTCACCAACGGAAGCATCCTTTGCAAAACTGCGTAATCCAAAGCGATGAGGCCTGCCTCACGGCCATCTTCTTCCCTCTCAAACCAGCGCAGTCCGCTCAAAATATAGCGCCGCATCGCCAGACTGGATCGAATGGAAGCCAGTATGCCGGCATTGGCAAATAATTCTTCAGCCTGCTTGAAGAGCGTTTCCAAAGGTTCCGGCAGATCCAGCCCTGTCGGGGCGGGTTCAAAAGCTGCTTTGAGCTGATGGCAGGTAAAGAGCTGGTCTTCCAAAACGCTGGCAGCCGCTGCGCTTAAAATGGTGTCGAGCTGAGCATCATGATCAGGCATCGAAATGACAAACGCTCGGTCTAATAGTCTGGGCGACAAGGGTTCAGTGGTGTGATCGGTCTGGATCGCTGCCACAAAATGAAGAGCATCGGGCACCTGCAGCTGATAGTCCTGCGCTAAATTCAACGTCCCCCGAATCGGTTTTTCCTCTCCTTTATCCATCGCCATAAAATCCGCCCAATAGTATTCCATGCTTGACAGGTTGGCATCATCCAATAAGACGAGCGCCGGCAAAATCCGCGTTGAATTCTGGATCTTGCTTTCGGCATCCAGAATGGATAACAGGTCAAAGAATTGGGGACTGGCTTTCTCAAAGGTGCGGGTTAACGAGTTGTAAAAGCCTACCAGATCCCGGCTGCTTGTCCAGCCGCGTTCGACATGGATGGAAACGAATCGGCCGCAGAACGGGAAATCAGGATGGTCTTTTTGCAGGCGGGCGGGTTGATTGAGACTGAGGACGTCCGCTGTGATTTCATTGATTGACGTTTTCCCCGAACCAGGCCGGCCGGTGAAAATTGTTAAGAAAGACTGGGTCAGGCAGATCAAAATGTTCAATATTTCATTGTTGGAATACCGCGGCCTTTTTTTATGGAAACTGTGCGTCAGCTGTAAAACAGTCTGGCTGGCATCCAGCGTTGAAATCGGGAGGGCTGCGACAGCTTTGCTAGCAAGAACATAACTTTCTTTCATCTGCTTTTGCAGGGTTTTCGATGTCTGCTCTAAAAAGCGTTCTGAAATGAGATTGTCAAAGGTCATCTCCAGAACTTTATTGGCTGAAGAAGCCAGGATGGTCTCCAGCTGGCTTTGCAAGCCGTCCAGCTTGGCTTCCAATAAGCGGCTTTGCTCCAGCTTGCGGGCATTTTCCGCTTCCAGAAAGACGCGGTTTTGTTCCAGGGAAGCCACAGCATCAACCAGGCCGGCGGTTTTGAGGGTTTCCTGCAGTCTTTGTTCAGAGGTATTGCGCAGGCTTTCCAGATGGGCAATCTGGGCGGAGTACTCTTCAATCTGCTTTTTCGGGTTGAGCCGTTCGAGTTCTTCCACCTGCTCGCTCAAGGTATTTTTCTGCTGGCGCAAGGTATCGATATCGTTTTGAAATTTACTCTCCAGCAAAGCAAACGTTTTAAAGCTGCCAATGTTTTTGAGAAACTCTTCATCTTCGCTTAAAGCCTCAACGATTGCCGAATAAATCGGCTCTTCCCGAAAGCCAAGCAGCAGGTCGCCGATCAGCCGGCAGACGTTTTCCAGCGTGACATCAAAACGCTCCGTCGCACTGAACACCTTTTGCAGCCGGCAGGCCCGGCGGTCAGCAATTTCTTTGGAAACATTGCCGCCGGAAATCAAGCTGTCGGTATAGACCCGGATCATATTGGCTGCTGTAGCTTCATCGAAGCGATAGCGGGGCACCATGCGCTTTTTCATCAGGACGCGCAGGTTTTCAACCAGCTCTTCAACGGTAATCGTATCGTACGCGTAGGATTCAACCTGGCAGCCGGTTGTCGAGACGTATTTTCGCGTAACATCCTCCTGTTCCAAAATGGTGCAGTGTCTGGAAACGCCATCCAGATATTCAAAACCATGAATTAAATTTTTGTTGCTCTCCGGATTGGGACGGACAAAAAACTGGTCCTGATCTTCATCATAGTGAACACGGTACGGACCGATCAGTATATTGGGCTGGTCGGTGGGAATCATCACTTCCATTCCTTCATTGACATTGGGCGATTCGATCCATAAATAGCGGTCTGTTTTCCAATCACCTGCAACACAGTCAGCCTCAATCAGGTAATAGAAGCCTAAGTCTTCCATGCGTCTGACCGTCGTTCCAAAATTTCGCGACACATCCAGCTTCCATGCGGTCGGATAGCGGCTGCCATCCGCCTTTAAGTTGGGCTGCAAATCATCAAAAGAAAAATCAAGCAAAATATCGTCCCCATCCTGGAACTGCTCCTCTAAAGAAAAGCTTGGGGAGGTTGAAATCAGATTGATATTTAAATAAGTAGACTCAGGTAAAAGTCTTCGAATGTCCGCGGGGGACAAGTATACAAATTTATTGTTGATCAGCCGGTAGCCGGGGTAAAAATTAACGTAATACCCACTTTTACTGCTGACCTTAATTTCTCCAACATATGTTTCCATTGGCCATCTCTTTCTAACCGTTTACATCGGTACTCTTCTACTATGGTATCCATAAACGTCTTGGTCTACACATACTTTTCATAATTTTATGTTTTCTGTATGGCTTAGAACATCGGAAGCAGGATAAATTTCGATTCCCTGCAGACTGGAAACAAATTCTGATCAGCCAAGTTCTGGCCAATGGATTTTTCACTGCCGCTGGCTGGCAGACCTGGAAAAGCTGCAAAAATCCGAAAAACTAAAAAAGCCGAAATGCCGGAGGGCGGCATTTCGGTAACATTTGAAATTCGTCTGGATTAGTTTTGGGAAGCATCCACTTTATCGTCATGAACAAGAACGTCATGGGCACCGCCCTCAGAAATAGAGGCAGCGGAAACCAGAGTAACCTTCGCGTTTTTCTGGAAATCCTGCAAGTTGGTAAATCCGCAGTTGCACATGGTGTGCTTGATTTTGGAGATGGTCAAACCAACGTTATCAGCCAGGGAACCAGCATACGGAACATAGGAGTCAACACCTTCCACAAAGGACATCTTGCCGCCATCGCCGCCGACATCATAACGCTGCCAGTTGCGGGCTCTGGCTGACCCTTCGCCCCAGTACTCTTTCATGTAGCTGCCATTGATCGTCACAATCTTGCTTGGCGATTCCTTAAAGCGGGCAAAATATCGGCCCAGCATGCAGAAATCGGCACCAAATGCCAAAGCCAGGGTCATATGGTAGTCCTGAACAATACCACCATCCGAGCAGATAGGCACATAGATTCCCGTTTCTTCAAAGTATTCATCACGGGCTTTTGCTACTTCAATCGTTGCCGTTGCCTGTCCACGGCCGATTCCTTTCTGCTCACGGGTAATGCAGATCGAACCACCGCCGATCCCGATTTTAACAAAGTCAGCTCCAGCCTCAGCCAGGAAACGGAAGCCGTCAGCATCCACAACGTTTCCGGCACCAATTTTTACGCTGTCGCCATAGGTATCGCGCACCCATTTGATCGTATCCGCCTGCCAGCAGGAATAGCCTTCGGAAGAGTCAATGACCAGAATATCAGCTCCAGCTTCGATTAAAGCCGGAACGCGTTCTTTGTAGTCACGGGAGTTGATGCCCGCACCAACTAAATAGCGTTTATGAGAGTCAAGCACTTCATTGGGGTTTTCTTTATGCTGTTCATAGTCTTTGCGGAAAACAAAGGCTTTTAAGTGGCGTTCATCGTCAACGATCGGCAGCTGGTTGAGCTTATGGTCCCAGATCATATCGTTGGCTTCTGACAAAGTAATGCCATCTTTGCCCACAATCAGCTTTTCAAAGGGCGTCATGACGTCCTTCACCAGAGTATGGTCAAGATCCACACGGGATTCCCGGAAGTCGCGGGAGGTCAGGATACCGACCAGCACACCGTCTTTTTTGCCATTGTCCGTCACTGCCATTGTGGAATGGCCGGTTTCCTGACGCAGGCGAATGACATCCCGCAGGGTTGCATCAGGGGAAATGTTGGAATCAGATCCGGTAAAGCCGGCTTTGGTGGCTTTGACCTGGCGGATCATGCTGGCCTGGCTTTCGATGGACTGGCTGCCAAAGATAAAGGAAATGCCGCCTTCACGGGCCAGCGCAACAGCGAGTTCTGGTCCAGAGACCGACTGCATCACAGCAGAGGTCAAAGGAATATTCAATGTCAGCGCTGGCTCTTCACCTTTTTTGAATTTGACCAGCGGAGTTTTCAGACTGACTTTATCAGGAGTATCTTCGGGTCCGGTATATCCTGGTACCAGCAGGTATTCCGCAAACGTTCTGGATGGTTCCTTGAAAAATTTTGCCATGGATTTTGGTTTCCTCCCTATCGTTTTCAACCGATGTTCTAAACACAATCAAAATGTATTTTCCTTATTTTAGCCGCCAAAACCGGGCTGTCAATCAACGATTTGACCATCCTTCTTGGCGTGACGGCTTACTTTTTCCATTCCAAAAACCAGGCCGCCGCTCTGAGAGCTTTGCGATCGGCCCTTTAAAACCGGGTTTTGGTGTTCCTGTTTTGCCCGATAAGGAATCAGGGTCTGATTCTGTTCAAAAATTCAAGTTTTTTGCGCGTTTTCACATCCCGGATTTGCCTGGCTGCTTTCCAGGCAAAAAAAGGATCCCGGATTCCTCTTTTGTATAAGAGAAACGAGATCCTTGAAAAGACGAATAAAAAATCTATGAAAGAACCATTTCAGAAACAGCTGACCCAGGCAGTTTCAAAAAACAGGAAAGAACAAAGCAGATCTTTGGGCCTAATACAATTGAACGCTGATTACGGATAAAGGCGGAATCTTGATGAAGTCCGTTTCGTCAGGATTGACATGTTCACTGTCAAACAAAACGTTTCCAAATCCTGGCAGGCGGTATTCAAAGGATTCATCAGCCGGGTTAAAGAAAGTAATCAATCTTTCCTGGCCATCGGAGGTTTTATACACCAGAACTTTATCGTTGATCGTTTCAGTCTGCACCCCAGCTTCAATTTTATCTTTGGTATTCAGGCGGAACGATGGATGCTCCTTGCGCAGTTTGACCAATTCCTTGAATTGATCGACAACGTTTTCAAATTCATTGCGGCGGTGATAGTCGATCATGTTGTAGTGGTCAGAGCAGTTGTACGTATTGCCAAGCCCCTGCTTGGTCCGGCCAAATTCCTGGCCGCAGTGAATAAAGGGAGTCCCTTGCGCAAGCAGCACCATGGCAATCGCCAAAACCTGGCGCTTCATGCGGATCGAGCGCGGCTGGCCATTGCAGACCACACGGTTTTTATCCCACATCGTATGGTTGTCATGGCATTCGACATAGTTGACCGCTTTAAACGGCTGGTCGTAGCGGTTTTCAAAGAGGCTGGCTTTCATGACCTGCTTGGCGTCATGAATCTTGGATAGATTGCCATTGGAGTAGCCGGGCTGGTCGAGCTGGTCATTGCTGCCGCGGATCACTTCACGAAACCGATCCGAGAACTGGCCCACATTCGGCATTTTAGCCTGGTTGTTTTGCGAAGCCCGCAATTCTGGCGGCACAAAACTTGGCATATCCCAGCCTTCGCCATAAATCATGAAATCCGGTTTTTTCGATTTGGCATATTCGGCGATTTCATTGACCAGGTTGTAATCAAGAACGCCCATCAGATCGAAGCGGATTCCATCAATATCAAAGACGTCCACCAGCATTTTCACCGTATCTAGAAAATAGCGGCGGCTCATCTCTGGACGCGTGTCAATATCATTTCCGCAAAAGGAGCCGTTGGAATAGTTGCCATTGGCATCCATCAAGAAGAAATAGTCAGGCACCAGCTGGTCGAGGGCGAACTCTTCCCGCTTCCAAACATGATTGAACACTAAATCCAGGTTGACTTTTAAGCCGGCTGCATGCAGATCCTGGACCATCTTGGCAAATTCAACAATCCGCTTTTGAGGATCATAAGGGTCGGTTGAAAAAGAACCCTCAAACGCCCGGTACTGCATCGGGTCATATCCCCAGTTGTAATACAAGTTTGGGAACTCTTCATCCACGCTGCCAAAGTCATTGACCGGCATAATCTGGACATGCGAGACGCCTAGCGATTTGAGATAGGAAAGACCGGTCATCAAATGCTTCGTTGTTTCATTTTCTTCGCTGAACGCCTCAAATGTCTTCGGGTGGGTAAAGCCATTATGCTTTTGAGCGCTCATGTCGCGAATCGATGCTTCATAAATAATCGCATCCGTATCCTGCTCCATCGGCTTGGTTTCTACTTTCTTTGCCAGATTCAGCAGCTTCAAATCATTCACCTGGCTGACAGAGGTATTGATTCCGGTAAACGGATTCCAGGGATCCAGGCATTCTTGAATGGTGCCGTTCACTTTTAACCGGTAGGTATAAATCGTCTTAAGCAGGTCGCCTTGGACCTCTGCTGTCCAGATGCCATGCTCTTGTTTTTGCATGGGCACAATCGTTTGGCCGTCTGCTTGATGCAAAACAACCGACACCCACCTGGCAGTGGGAGCCCAGATGGTAAACGTCGTTTGCTCGGGGGTGTAGACGATACCAGGCTTTACACTTTCATCAGGAATATATTTGGCGTTAAATTCGGGAGTTTTGACAATATGCGAATACTTCGCCGGGCAGTATTGGGCATGTTCTTCATACATCAAATAGTCTTTCCCTACTTCAATTTCGCCATCTACCGAACAGGTATAATGAATATAGTCCCCTTCAGCTTCTTTATTTTTAATTGTCAGCGGCACCAGATTTCCATCTTCATCTTTTAAATGGAAGGTTTTGGACTGTCCCTGGTAAAAATCATTAATCATATAGATATTCACTGTGGAATAGCCGTCAATATAGCATTCCAGCCGATCATTCATCCTCATTTATTTGTCCAACTCCTTAATGTGCCGCATCCAGAACCTGTGTTCTGGCTGCATATATGTGATTTTGATTGATTTTCATTTCAATGTTTTCTTCAGTTGATAAGTAAATTGATAAGTAAAGTTATTCAGAATTGAAAAGGAAGTCGCGCTTCCCTTCTCTTAGATTATAAGATGCGCCCGATAAAAGTGCAAACCAGTACCTCATGTTCATCAAGCACAGACAAAGAGCCATTGCTCTAGCGAATTGATTTATTCCTATTTTTGCCTGTAAGTTGATTGGTATAATAGTATTGTACA
>JADGIS010000102.1 GCA_015233825.1 Erysipelotrichaceae bacterium RD49 | reverse complement strand
ATTGTTCGTCTCTGGTAAGACTCTTCCATCCTACGGGAGATCTTTTTTGTTTTCCATATTTCTTTTTTGACATACCAAATTCAGCCACCAACCCAATCCCACCAATTTTTTCAGAGACCCTATTTTTCACTAAGGAGTTTAGCTCAGAGTATGGAGTGAAAGTCCCTATTGGTTCAGAAATAGTAGTTGAATCCCAGTAAACAACAGCTACTCCACCTTTAATATCCGTTCCAGGGAAAATATCTGAACTTTTTTGTTCAAACACCTCAACTTTTAAATGAGGGTCGTTTAACATTTGCTCATTCCAGCTCTTTGGTGTAGCCCCGGCATTAAACAGAAAGCGTCCAGGAGTGATTAATTCAACCTTTTTAGCAATCTTTTTCCCTGCTTCCCAGAACAGATGATAGATTGGCTTTTCTGAAGTAGATGTTCCTGGAGCCTCAATCTGATATGGCGGATTCCCGATTACAACATTAAACTTTCTATTTGCCATATTATGCCCTTCTTTCATTCCCAATTCTTCGAATAAAATAGTCTTTTTCCCTCTCCACTTTCGAATTTTACATAATGAAGTTAAAGTATCTGGCTCTTCATCCAAATCAAACAATGCCATTTGTTTGATTTGTGATCGTGCAGTTCCCAAGGGGACTCTTCCATTGAGTCCATCCATTTGCCAAAAGTTCCAAACAATGATATTTGTAATTTTCGTTAGTAAGCTTGGATCAGGGTTCTTATTCCATACCTGGTTATAGTAGTCCAAAAACGTCATCAATATATTGATTCTTCCGATCAATAAACTATCACCTTGATATTCGTAACCATACACACTTTCATAAGCACGTTTAGCCCACTTGACCCACTCATCTTCTGATTGAGTGTTTTCAGTTACTACCCGTAGCTTTCGATCTAAGATACCAATTCTCTCGTTAACTGGAATGGTTTCTCCGGTGGAAACGTTATATCGAGAAACAATGAACGGGGCCTCTCCACAGGCTATTTCTAAGACCGTTTGATCAACATAATCTCTCCACTTCTTTTTTTGAAAATTTATGGGGTCAGTTATGGTTTTCCAATTCCGATCTTCTTCACGGTTAAAAACCTCTGCCCTACCAAACCACTCTTCATCAAGACGGTTGACCATTTTGTTGACGATCCAAGTAGGAGTAAAAACTTCTGCTTTAGACTTGGTTCTTTGTTGTTGGATTTCTAAAGTTTTGAATGCCCTTGGTTGTAACATTACTGATTCTTGTCCTCTTAAAGCAACTTTTGTAATTTCATAACGATCACAGTATTGATCTCCATATTCGCTATAGCCATCAGTTGCCCAAATGATAGCCTTTCCTGTAGTCTTATCCGTAAGTAATTTCCCTAAAAGAAAATCCAACGGATATTTTCTGAATTGAAATCCATTTGTCAAAATATCTCCGCCTTCCCCGATATTAAAGCGAACCCTTTATTGGGATGTTATAAAGGAAAGTTTATCATTTTGACGAACTTGACAAAAGTCCTTTTCTTGGGTTATCTTTCTGAAAATGTTTGTGATTGGTAAACAAATGAAATCCAAAAGGATTAGGTATAGGTCTAATCGTTCAAATGTCGCAAACATAAATTGACCTACTGTACTTGTTTCAGCCACATCTCATTTTACAAGGATTGAAGATATCCGTTCTTTTAAAAATCATTGTATCGGTATTTATTGTATACAACCTTAAGGAATATGTGTGGTGTTTAAGGCTTATTTTCTAAACTTATGATGGTTTTATGAGTATTTTGTGAAGATGGGCCTGACAAACGCCTTTTTCTTAGTGAATTTGACCAAAATTGTTCGCAATATAAAGACAAAATGTAGTCTAAAGCATCGATTGCAAATCTAATTGTTCACATTAAACAAACAGAAATTTACCTGTGATACTTTTGTCGGTCGCATCTATCTATACAATTTAGCATCAATTTAAGATAACACTTTTATTTATTTGTATAATTAGATATTTTTAAATATCTATTGAATTAATCGTATTATCATTTATAAATTGCGTCAATATTATGGGATAAATCCAAGAATATATTCCTAAAAACGGTATAAACACGGAAAAATAAGTAGTCCTACCAGGAAATCATGAACGAGATTGGAGAACTGAAAACAATCTGTGAGGAAGGCAAAAGAAAAAATCTGACTCTACAGACAACCAGCTGCAGAATCAGATTATCGAACTATTTGATCTTTGGTGGACCTGTAGATAAGGACAGGAATTTAGGTAAGAATAAAGCCGATCAGTTTGCTTTAACTCTTGTTTTGAGAAGTAAAAGACTGATCGGCTTTTAATACATATTCGTTTTTATTGAGGCAAAAAGAGTAGTTTTCAGTTTGCTGCCAAATCGATCTTGTTTGGCACAAGACTTCTACTTTTGATTTTTGCGGGACTTGAGTCCAAACAGGCTCAGAATTCCAACACCACCTGCTGCCAGCATTGCAGAGACAGATCCCCAAAGTCCAGAAAAGGTAGCTGTATTAGCTCCTTTAGAGCGTTTCATTCCTGTCTTTGGAAGCTTCACACGAAATTCGTGTTTAGCTGGAGTATTCGTTTTAGATGCTGCAGCAGGAACACTTGCAGTCTCTGGAAGTTTGAATCCTCTCCATTGTGTAGAGGACGCTGGTACCGCTGGAGTGGTTGGTTCAACTGGTTTCGTCGGTTCTGTTGGGTTTGTTGCCTCAACCGGTTTGGTTGGATCGGTTGGGTCAGTTGACTCAACCGGTTTTGCCGGTTCTGTTGGATTCGTTGACTCAACCGGTTTTGCCGGTTCTGTTGGATTTGTTGGCTCAACCGGTTTTGCCGGTTCTGTTGGATTTGTTGGCTCAACCGGTTTTGCCGGTTCTGTTGGATTTGTTGGCTCAACCGGTTTGGTTGGTTCCGTTGGGTCGGTTGGCTCAACTGGTTTGGTTGGTTCTGTTGGATTCGTTGGCTCAACCGGTTTGGTTGGTTCCGTTGGGTCGGTTGGCTCAACTGGTTTGGTTGGTTCTGTTGGATCGGTTGGCTCAACTGGTTTGGTTGGTTCTGTTGGATCGGTTGGCTCAACTGGTTTTTCTGGTTCCGTTGGTTTTTCTGGATCAATCTTCTTATAGAAGGATTGCATGAAGTCAGCAATTTCAACTTTATGGTTTTGATGCTTTTTATGATGCTGGGTAGCTTGACTCTTTACGGTCATGATTACCACCAGTTCTTCATTGTTGTTTTTTCCCGATTTTTCTTCACCGTTTGGATTCCAGTTTGGTCCTCCTGCATGCTGCTCGTTTTTCCCGCGCGTCACGCTGTTGGCAATGACCTTTCCATTGAATGGGGCTTGTGGAGAGGCAATCCGCACATTGGCTTTGGGGGCAAGAACGGAGCCATACCAAGTCTTATTGGTAAAATTCAGATTTCCTGCGTAGTCACCAAAGTTAAAGAGGATATTTGAATTGTTGGCCGTCCAGGTATCCTGGGTATCATTAGGTCTGTTATTGGCCCAAATCTCATGGGTAGCATTGGCATCGTAGTTTTCCAGGCCGGTGACGTTGACAAGAACTTTTCCAACAACATCGCCAATATTTTGGAAAACAATGTCTCTGCCGCTGGCGGAACGGTCAGTTAACACGTCAATTCCAACGGATACCACCCGCAGGCTGCTGTCGCCGATCTGCGCGGTTCCACTTGTAACTGTAAACCGATTTGTATTACCCTGATCCTGCACCAGTTTGTCGGTATCGGCTTTTTGCTGGAGCGATTTCGCGTAGTCAGTCAGCTTTTCCATTGCGTAATCAAAATCAATCGGATTTTTTGCACTCAGGACGTTTTCTTTTTTGTTGCTGCTGATCGTAACGGTTGTTTCAGTTCCGTTATCTTCTTTTTTGGTTGCTGTAAAGGATTTCGAGCTTCCGTCATTGTCTTTTACGGTGAATCCGTTGCCTAAAACAAGATAGGATCCGTTTTTGCGAAGCGCCTGGTTTTCATTGCCTTGCAGTTTAAGGCTTCCATTGCCATCAAAAGATCCGACATAGCTTAAGTCTCGATTGGAATAGTCAAGGTTGTCTGTTCCGGTATGGGATTTGATGTGGTCGCCAATTCCAACGATTTGGCGAAGGCCGCTAAAGCCTAAAGTTCCAACTGCGATATTGGCATTGGTATCAAAGGCTTCATCGGCCGGATACCAGGCTGGATCATCTGCTGTATATCTTTTCGCAAACACGCCAAACCACCCGGCATCTCCTAATCCGCTTTGGCCATCGCTGTAACGGAAATTGGCCATCCAAGTCTTCTGGTCCTTTTGCGTTGGCTCTGACTCTGGATCTTTCTTTTCCTCATTGGTCTTTTCCTTGGCTTCGTCGGCAATTTCCTGGATCTGGGCGCCGGTGAGTGAAAGCTTAACTTCCTGGCCTTCCTCAATTTCAACGCCTTGCAGGATGTAGTCCATTTTTCCGTCTTCTGTCGGATTATATTGAAAGGAAACTTCTTGTGGTTCCTTGCCAGGAGCCAAGATTTTCACTTTGACCTGGTTGTGGTCTTGATTGAGTTCGGCGCCCAGATGAAGAGTAATATTCGCCTTATATTGACCATTCTCTCCGCCATTTAACACAACCGTCGCACCGTAAACATCGGGAAGGGTGGAAGGAGTCTTTGAATCGGTGTTTTCCTTCTTCTTTTCGGTCTTCATATTCACCGTTACCGTCCCCGGAGTTACCGTATGGACAACTTCTCCTGGAGTCGTTGTCTTGGTTGGGGTTCGGTCGGGCTCATTTTCGGGGCGGCTTGGTTTCGAAAGATCTGGCTGTAACTGATGATCGGGAATCCGTTCCCCTTTTTCATCAAATACATGATGCTTTCGATGAGTGACTTGATACGTATTGCCGTTTTCATCGAGCTTATAGGTATAGGTAATTTCCTGCGCGATTTCTTTACCGTCCTGATCATATACAGGTTTTGGTTCTAAAGCATTTAATAGCTCTAATTTGCTTAGGTCTACAGAGAGTTCTTCTTGGGTAGGCGTTTCTGTTTTTGGATCGCCTGTTTTTTCTGTCCAAGTGTAGTTTCCATTATCTTCTTTTGCATGGCCAGGTAATTCTACAGAAGGGGAAACGAATTTGGTTGTAGCTTGGGCTTCTCCTTGATTCAAAACATCAAGTTTCACTTTGGTATCGTCTGGCAGTTTCGGGTGGGAGGTGTTTGGCTCTGCAGCCGGATTTCCTATATCGGCTTTGGTGATGTGTGGATGGGCGAGAGATTGACGGATTGTGTCTTTCGTATTTTGATCATTTACCGGCTGAGAATCTTGCAGGGTTGTATCCTCTGTCGGCTGTACGGCTGTGTTTTCCGTATTTTGGTCAGTGGCAGCCGTGCTTTGGCTGCTTTCAGACTCTAAGTCTTGCGTCGTTTGATTTGTGATAACAGGTAAATCAATATCAGATGAATCGATACGGTCTGATACTTCTCGTATTGAGTCGCCTGCTCCATCATTGGCCAATACTGCCTCTGGGAACGCCCCGAGCAGTAGTGATTCAGCAATTAAAAGAGCGGATACTTTCTTAAATGTTGAATGGTCTTTTTTCATCTTATCTTCCTATTTCTTTCGTAGTTTTCCTTTCGTTTTCTTACATTTGGTCCGCACATCTTTACATTTATTTTCATGTATATTCCTTTCGGATTTATAAGACTATACATTTCCTAGCGAACGACTACAGCTTAACGGTAAAAGAGGAAGATATCATCTCGGATGACCGGAATAATCGATCACAAAATATTCAAAATATTATCTTAGATGCTCAATAACTTTTAGGCATAAGATGATTATCTATTCTATATAGAATAATATGGATTCTGTGATCAGGATCATCCGTTTATATTTACCTATGGCTCAGGATTTAAAATTCTTAATTACCATAAATTGATAATAAATAGTATTTATAGTGTGTAATTCAAGACTCTAGCAGGTACCGCATATTTTAGCCACTTAAATGACCTGTATTTTTTCAAATATACATTTAAGAGAGGTTCAGCTAGACAAATCTTAAAAACTGTTTAAATATTCTTCTCAACCAGGAAAACGGACAAAGAAAAAAACTGTCCTTGCAGACAGTCTTTTTCGCTTCTTACTTTTCTTTAATTCACTTTCCCGGACGGCCGGTAGAAAGATTCCTCTTTCTATTTTTAGTTTAATTCGGAATAATACGATTCTATAGCAGGATGCTTCCGAATTTATGCTCAAAAATGAATCGGAATAATTGCACGGTTTTTCCTTTTGGTTTCATGTTTTCCAGGTTTTTAGTAATTCGGTGCCCTGCCTTCTGCCACCCCGATGATGCTGCTTGAAGGAAAAAGAGAGGATTGAGGATCAAGCCGCTGCTTTACAGGCATTAGGCGCTTGAGTCTCTTGTTCAGGCATCAAAGCGGATTCTGTTTCCGATTGATAAATAGCAGATTTCTGCATCCAGCACGCCTGTTCCAATCCCTGCTTGGCAAAATCTGGAAAATCCCGGCGGACTTTTGCGGCCAGCCGATATTGATCCGGCTTTTCAACTTTAAGTTTTTGGCGCTCCAGCATTTTGACAGCTTCCAGATCCAGTGGTTCATAGAAGCGGATCATGCCATCTAACAAAATCGCTGCCGCAAACTCCGGCCGCACCGAGGTTTCGGTATCATATAAAATCCGCGATTGGTCCAAGCTGTAGATACTCGCGTTTTTAAAGTTTTGCTGGGCATAGATCTGGTCTTTCCAGGACAGATGGATGTCATCCGAACAGGCCATGTAAACCAAAAACAGATGACAGAACCAGGCATCATCTTCGCTAATCCCAGTCACTTCATATGGATTCAGATCAATCATCCGCAGTTCGACATGCGTTATTCCCTCTTGGTTCAGTAAATCGAGATCATACTGTCCTGCCGGCTTGATTCGAACCGGATAATACAGTTCACTTGGTGCTTTCAACAGTCCTTCATTGACATACTTTTGAATCGAGGCCGTATACGCTTCGATGGACGAATAATCAAAATAAGGAGTGAAGTAGTTCCAGTACCCCAGAATAGAATTGCGCATGGAACTCATCCCCGCATTGATCGTTTTATATAAATCATTTTCGCTGAACAATGAGCCATCAAAAATCGGGCTGGCATTGAGCAGAAGATCGATCAGCCAGCCAAACCAAACGACTTTCTCGGTTAAGTCGAGATAGAAGCGGTCTTTAAATTCCCGGAAGGTTTTAAATTCCGGATGGTATTTCCATTCCTTGCGAAGCAGCTCATCCGTAAAAGAAAAATTGTAGTGAATTCCCGAGTAGACCATCTTGTTTCGTCCGTAGCGGGATTCCAGATATTCCCGATATTCAATGGCTTCTTTTGTTCCGGTGCGAAGCATCGGAATATCATGGGTATTTCGGATAATTGATGGATTGGAAAAGGGCCAGAGGACTTCATTTTGTTCATATAAAATCTTCTGCATCTCAAAGGTAATCTCTTTGCAGGCTTCCCGGGCTTCTTTCCAAGTTGGATAGATATCGGTATTGATTTCTGTCTGGTTTTCGGCAAAGTCCTGGACGATGTGGTGGTCATGAAATGGGTGAAGGGTCGTTGAAAACAAACCAGTATCGCGCATCACACGCAGGGCTTCTTTTTCAAGTCCAAATCCACCTTCAAATAAGTGATCCCGGATTTCTTGCTGGTCATAGTGAAGCTTCATGCTATATTCCTTTCATCCTGTCAAGCAGGATTTCATTGTAATTGCTCAATTTCATCGATCTGAAGGGTCTGGTGCTGGATGAACCGGCGAACTCCCAATCCTCCAAATTCCAAACCTGGATTCAATTCAGAACATTCGTTCCCCTTCTTTTCAACCCTTGGTCAACAAGAGATAAAAGATACAAGAGATATAAGATAAAGGATAAATGTCCTGTTCTAATGGTTTTATTGTATTCATTCCTTTTTCGTTTCCCGGTTCAAATGTCCGATAACTTCTTCTTGAGCGCATGTAAAAAGCGTATGGCTAAGAAAACAAGCATCTTTTGCCATACGCTTTTTCTGGAAAGCACAGAACAATTTCGTTACATTATTATATTTTTGGAAATTATTAATAAATCCTATTCGCCAGATAATTCCAAGTCCCTGCCCGATCAGCCTGTCTATTGCCGGATTTCGTTTAAAGAAAACTTTTCGAGTCTTCAATGAGTAATCCGTTTATTTCAGACTCTGTTTTAAATGCAGAGCCAGTTCCCTGTCGCAGCAATAGACATAGCATCCTTTCATTCCGCGAGTCATTAAGGTCCGATACGTATTCTTGATGATTTCATCCGCAATCTTCTGGGCTTTTTCAGGATCTTTTTTGGCGAGAGTCTTGATCCCTTTTAAAGACTGGTCTGTTTTGGCCCGCATCTTATAGTCCGTAACAATCTGGCCATTTTCGCAGCGCAGATCATTACCGATGATGACACCCACATAATCAAATTCCAGGCCCTGCGTCGTATGAATGCAGCCGATCTGGTCGATCGAACCTTTATCCGTGGCAAACACAGAATCACCTAAATTCCAGCTCATCGCAAAATCACCGATTTGAATATCATGGATCAGAGGATTGTTTTGGCTCTCTTTCTTCCATTCCCAGCAATAGCCGGCGACCATGCGGGAATTGCCGTTTTCTTCATCTTTTTGCTGGATAAGATCGTAGACTTCTTTTGGAGAATCAAGAATCCGGATGTCGTAGTCAATTCCGTCCATGGTAAAGTTGGCGGTATCCCCAATTTCAAGCACATTGTCCAGCCAGGCCAGATAGCCGTTGCTGCCATTGCAGCGAAACTGGCTTTTGAGCTCCAATACGGTTACATCGGCTCCGGCTTCACGAGCAAAATGGTGAATCAGCTTCGCACTGCCGATATCCTTAATCGTCACGCGTTGGTTTTCGTCCAGGAAAAAGACACTGCACCTGGCTGCCTGAATAATTTCTTTGATCTGGTTTTCACCCAGGTTACCAAACAGGCCTGATTTTTCGTTTAGGCGGTGAGCTTCATCGCACAAAATCGTATCAACCGAATTTTCAAGTGCCTCCACATATGAGCCAGAACCTTTAAACAGGTTATCGAAACGGTTCTTGTTCATCGCCTTTGAACCATTCGCAGTCAGTTTTTGCTTGTAAACGCTGCGCGGAGCGCTGTTTTTCGAGACATACTGGACAGCTTGTTTGTCTTTCGTAGTCAAATCTGCCAGCAGATTAATCGCAATGACAGACTTGCCTGTTCCTGGTCCACCTTTAACGATTACTACCCGTTTGCGATCCGTTTTTTTAGCTTCCACAGCTTCTTTAAAGATCTCTTCGTAAGCAACCTTCTGGTCATCAATCATGATGAATTCCTGGTTGCCTTTCATGACGCTGGTAATTGCATCTTGCAGCGATTTGCTGGGACGGATTTTACCATTATCGATATCGTATAAAACATCCTGGTTATCGCCGCGAAAGATGTAATCCATGATGAATTCAGTTAAAGCTGCATTCTGGCCTTTGAGAAAGACCGGTGCCTGCTGGATATATTCCTGGTAACGGTCCTCAAGCAAAGGATCGTGTTGACGAGGATTGTAATTAGTATTTGCTGATCAAATCATTTCAGCTTTATCTATCGTTGAAATCAGGATATTTGAAGTGATAAAGTGCAAGGGAAAAACCGGTTTTTGCCGAAAAAGCTTGCACTTTAAAAGGTGATGCCGACCACCTGTTATATGGCGAAAATATGAATTTTGTATTTATTTTTTAAAATTGAAATTTTTATATTGCCTTAGGTAAAGCGTTTATTCGTTTGGCACTTTGGGATTACTATTGCGAAATTTACTCTTTTTAAGCGATCTGACGAGTTTTCGAATTGATCAGCAAATACTAATTATGCAAAAAAGCACATGGAACCATTCCGATTGAATGATCCTGGACAGAGGTATTGTAGTCTTCAATCAATTTTGCATAAGACCACACTTGGTAAGAAGGATGGACGACGGTTCGTTGCCCGCCGCCGGTAAAGGTTTCAATCAGGGCATCCCCTTCTTTTGCTTTCACTTCTTCCCACTGTTTGAGTTCTATTACAACCACATTGGGTTTATTGGTAGGATCATAGCCGCTGATCATGAAATCCACCCGCTTGCTGGTTTGCGGAATATTGTATTCAATTGCGATTCCTGCATCATCCGGGATCTGATTGTCATTGAGAACAAAGAACATATAGTTAAGAGAATTGCTCCAGGAGCGCATTTCGCTTTTTCCTGTGGTCCGGTGCATTTTGAGCTTAATCTGCTCATCGATAATATCCGCGATCAATCCACCCGCGACATCATTCATAAAATCCTTTTTCGTTTTCTGGTAAATCAGCATGGTTGGAAGCCTTTCTATGAAATATGAAGATCGTTCACTAATATCTCAATTATAAACCTCCACCTTTGAATGAGATCATAGAATTAATACGTTAAAGGAATTTTTAAAGGCCGCGTCTAAAAATCTTTTGATTAGCCATCAAGAAGATCACCAGCAATCCCTTCACTCAATCACCGTTCAACGCATCAGTCCTGCTCAATGGCCAATCTAAGAATGCAGGTTACGGACAATCTTGGCTCGCTGAAAAACCTGCGTTTTATCTTTGTCCTTGAAGCAGAATTTTCTTAGCGCGAAAGCAAAGAAAACAGCTGTTCGAAGCAGGGTTTCTCTCTGCTCAAAACAACTGTTTCATGCTTATAACTCTGATATGAAAGCCCCCTACGTCAAGGCGCAAAAGGCCCTATTTCAAAATTTTGAAGTTTTTTCTCGATGTCATGCACAAATCCCGGAATGGATTCATCAGCTATTAAACCCTTCTGATATACGTG
>JADGIS010000101.1 GCA_015233825.1 Erysipelotrichaceae bacterium RD49 | reverse complement strand
AGATGTGTATAAGAGACAGATACTATATGCATGAAGAAAAACAATCTGGTGCATGGTAGAACCACTGTGTACAACATGAATTACCATATGATTAGCGCCTATTAGGAAAACAAGCTGCCAGCATGGGAGAGGAACGGCTCAGACAGCCAAAGCGGTGGTTGCTTCGGTGTTGAGTTCAATGTACTCGACGATCTTTCGCAGTTCATCGGCAAACTTGAAGCGGACGCTGATATTTCCATTCTCGTATACCTTAATATGGTCAACGAGTTCCACAAGAATGTCACGGGTCAGCTTGTCGATGTTCTGATACTTCATAAAGGCTACCAACGCCGGATGTGAATGATCCACGCCGTTTGCCAGTTCCGCCCGCTCCGCTGTCAGGTTTTCCAGTACAGCGGTCAGTGTAGCCGTCTGGCGCTCATAATCGGCTTTCATGTTGTGGTAGTCCTCACGAGTGATCTCGCCGTCTTTCCAGTCTTGATACAGCCCTTGCTTATAGCGGGTGACTTTCGCCAATTCCCGCTCCTTGGCCGCGATCAGGTCGTCCAGCCGCTTTGACTGGCACTTCTTGACCGGGGCCGTGTTGATAAGCGCGATAATTTCAGAATAGGAAACCGCTAAATGTACCTGCTGCTGAATGGCGAACAGGACGGCGGCCTCCAGTCGGTTGTGCTTGATCGAGTGCATGGTGCAGGCCGTCCGGGAGCGGTTTTTGTAGGTGGAGCAGGCGTAGTACACATATTTGCCGCTCAAGCTCCGGGTCAGGGCCTTGCCACAGTCGGCGCAGCGGAGAAAACCGCTGAACAGGTGGACTTCCCGTCCCTTGGGGGATGTGCGCGTGTCCCGCTTCAAAAGCCCCTGTACCTGATCGAACATTTCACGGACGATAATTGCCTCGTGGGTGTTGGGGACGCGCACCCAATCCTCCTCCGGCACCGCCTCAATCTGATGCACTTTGTAGCTTTTGACACGGTGGCGGCCCTGCACCAAATCCCCGGTATAGATTTCATTCGTCAATACCTCGTGGATCATCCGGGCGCTCCACATGGGGTTGTTCCCCACAGCGGAGGAAACAGGCAGGCCCTTCATGCGCCGGTAGGCCGAGGGGCTCGGTATGCCGTGTTCGTTCAGGTGGAGGGATACGGCCCGCTTGGAGCTACCTTGCAGGAACATGGAGTAAATCAGCTTGACCGTTTCGGCGGCGTCGGGATCGACCACCAGCTTGTGCTTGTCCTCGCTGTCCTTTACATAGCCAAAGGGGGCCATAGAGCCGATATACTGGCCGCTGCGCCGCTTGTAGTCAAACACCTGCCGGATCTTCTTGGAAGTCTGGAAACAGTAATTGTCGTTCATAACATTGGTGATTGGCACCTTAATGTCGGAAACGCTGTCCGGGTCAAGGAAGCTGTCCACATTCTCCGCGAGGGAGATAAAGCGGATGCCCATTTGCACAAACAGGTTGTCGATCAGGCTTCCGGCGTCGCTGTAATTGCGGGCCAGCCGGGAGAGGTCTTTCACCACGACGCAGTTAATTTTGCGGTTCATAATGTCGGCCATCATCGCTTGAAACTGTTCCCTGTCGGTGTCCGTCCCCGTGTGTCCGTCGTCAACGTATTCCGTGACGCTTTCAAACTCCTCAACGTGGGATTGGTAAAAGTAATTGAGAATGTCCCGCTGGTTTTTGACGCTGTTGCTGCAATCCAGCCCCTTTTTGATTTTCTGCAAATCCTCCTTGGAGAGCCGGATGTAACTTGCCATTTTCCAGCGGCGGACGGTGCGGGTAGGGGTGAGATAAGAGGGGGAAAACTCCTGATACCCTCTATTTTTTTGCCGTGACATATATCCTCCTTCCCTATCACATTACACCTATATTATACCTCTGTCCGGGCGGTGCATCAAGGATGACTCCGCCCTGGGACACTTTGTCTCGTAGTAGAAGCGGGCCGTAGCCGTTAGGTTACAGCCCGCTTTTTTGCCGGATCAGGAAGCCCGCCAGCGCGTCCTGGAGTGCGGGGCCGTCCTCGGAAAACTCAATTTTCACACCCACGCCGCCCACGCAAAAGCAATAGAGATTTTCCGCTGTGTTCAGGAAACGGGCCAGCCGCTCCTTGCGGGAAAGGGTGTTGTCCAGACGCAGGCCGCTCACGTCGGCCAGCGTGTCAGCCGCCACAGCGCCGATGTTCACGCGCTGCATTTCATCTAACTTCTGCGCCGTCAGCATGACAAAAGCCTCCTCTTTTGTGCTGCCGATCCCCGGCGGGGAAACGAAAACGGACGGCATTGCTGTCGCCCGTTTCCTGTTTCCCGCCTTGGGACAATGTGTCTCGTTGTCAGTAGGGGCTCCGCTCGTAGATAGCTTGGGCCTCCTCGGTGGTAGTGAAGTCGAATACCTCGCGGAGCTCCGCCAGCACCCGGCCAATGTCAGCGGGCTGGAAGCCGCACCGCTCCATTGCGGAAATGACGTAGCCCCGGCAGGCTCCCTCGCTCCACGGTTGGGAGAGCAGCGCCGCCAGTTCAGGGTCAAAGCCCATGTTGTCCGCCTCCTATGTAAAAATGGGGAGCGCCGCGCCTGTTGTGTTTGGCCCGTCGAAAGACAGCGGTTGACGGACGCGGCGCTCCCGCGCAGGAGAGGGGGCAGGCCCGGAGGGACAGCGGCCAGCCTGTCCACCTGCGGATCGTGGCCGTAGGATGGCCCGGCCCATTTGCGGCGCTGGTGTTGTTCGCTCGTTCTCCCCTCGGAAAAGTCACCGCGCACCCGCCGCCCGGCTCCCCGCTTCTGCTCGAACCGCCCGCCTGCTCTTGCGCGGAGGGAGTAAAAACTTCCTCCTATATACCCAGGGAAGTTAGAAGCCAAAAACGAAACATCCGAAGCAAAAAAATTAAAAAGACTTTTTCATATTTGCCAGCCCGCGCTCAAGAGCGATCTGCACCGCCCGCTCAGACACACCGTCGGCCACAGCTACCTCGTGAGTAGTCATGCCCAAAAGGTAGACGGCCTCGATCCTCCGCCCTTGGGCCTCCGGCAGATGATTGAGCGCACAGCACAAGCGCCGGTACTGATCCATAAGCTCCAGACTCACCTCCGGGGAAGGCTCAAACTCGCAGGCCGCGTTTTCGATCCCGTCCTCCGCGTCCAGCGAGTAGTTGGCCTTGTTGCGCTTCATGCGCCGCTGGTGGGTGGCCTCATACCGCTTGTCCGCCCTGAGCTCCTCCGCCACTTCCTCGGTAACTTCGATGAACACGTCCGCTTTATACCAGTAGAAAAACTCTTTCAAGTTGATGGTTGTCATATGTAAATCCTCCGTTTTGATTTTTGGGGTAGGCAGATCAAAACAGAGGGCAGGCGGGCCCCGGCAGCGGGGGCCGCCTGCTTTGGGACAAAGTGTCTCAAAGGGCAAAAGGAAAGCGCCCGCACAGCAGAACACTGTACGGGCGCAGGAGAAACGATATTTATTTGCAGGATTATTTGTATTTAGACGATTTTCGCACCCTTGGGTGTTTTCTACCTGTTCAGGGAACTGACTTTTTTTGAGAAATCAGGGGGCCAGATAGAATAGAAGAACACGGCAATACCTCCTTGCGGTTGCCGTGTCCCTTGCAAATAAAAGGGCCGATAACCACATTTCTAATCTGCGTGTTATCGGCTCTGCGTCTGTGCGTCTGGCTCTTTAGATATGTCTTGACAAATGATATATTTTTTGTTTCCTTAATTTATGCCTGTCTCCATAAATTTATGAATCCTTTTCTTCGTATGGCTTATTCCATGAGCCTATCTCAATCAAGTTGCCTTCCGGGTCAGCAATGTAGCAGGTTCGCTGTCCCCACGGTTCCGTTGTGGGTTCTAACACTGGTGTGGCACCATTTTCCACTGTGCGCCTAAACGAAGCATCAACCTCTCCAAAGGTATCAACATAAAGCGCAATTTCAAAATGACCATTTAATCCTTTGATATAATCAAACTGATGATTTGTCATCTTCTCAAAGTCTTTCCGTCCATATAGCAGAAACAAGGTTCCATCTTTTACGAGATATACATTTCCTGTATCTTCCGTTTCTTTAATCTCAAACCCAAGCACATCCCGATAAAAGCGAATCATCCGTGGCATGTCATTGACCAATAACCCTAACCCATCTAATCTCATCTCATATATTACCTCCATAAATGATAATTTTTCATTCTGCGTAACTGGAATTTGTCTCCCATACTTTTTTATCAAGTGGCACTCTGCACCCCAACGATGCCGCCGCCATTTTCTGAAATATCTTTTTCGCAAGGGTTTTGTATATCAATCCCATCATCAGGCGCATAGGAAGCGGCAAATATTCCGGGCCGGTAAATTTTTTTGCTTCCTCGATAACTGAAAATATCAATTTCAAATTGAAAGTTGTCATTTTATTCTATGCCGCATTTTATTCCATAGAGCAAATGATATTGCGATTAAAAGATAGAATAGAACCAGCCAACACTTACCCTCCATCATACTGGAATTACTTGTAAAGTAGGGAAACACTAATGACATAAATAAATTAGAAATAAAATGTATCCACATTGGTATAAACAAATTCCTGCAATAGTTGTAGCATATTGCAATAATGATTGATGTGCACATATTCAATATTATGAAGGTAATGATATAATTTAGCAAATAATCCACTGGTTGTCCTGCGGAAGATACGAACCATAATGGAGTATGCCAAAAAGCCCATACAAGTGAAACTTTTAAGGATGACTTGATAATATTTCCATTGCTGTTTTCTTCAAAATATCTTTGCAGATAACCTCTCCAGCCAATTTCTTCGCCTGTTGCTCCGGTTATAATTCCATAAAAAACAGTGAATGCGATTGAACTGATGGATAACGATTTAAAGTCTATAATTGATACATCATCACTGTGATTAAATACTATAATGTATGTAAAAACTACGGATAATGCAAATGCCAATGTTACTGCGGCAACCATGCCGATTTTGATTTTTGAAGCAAACGCTTCTTTGATCCAATCTTTTCTATTCGTATTTGGCACTAATTTATTAAAAAATATCAATACGACTATTGTTGGCACCCACGATAGCAGTATACTGCCCAAAGTCATGACCATATCGTTTTTGGATAATAAATATATCCCTCCTGTCAGTAATATACCCAGCCAAAAAACAATGTATGTTACAGCAATATATAGACCAGGATTTTTATGATGAGTTACCATTTCCAACTCGCCTCCAAATTTTAAATTTGTCGCTTTGGTTAATCAACTCTGCATTTTTGTGTTAAGTCGTTTAATCACTTTTATCTTTAAATCCTTTACGTCAATCAAACTTTCCTGTCTGCACTTCGGGCAGTAAAGCGGAAAATTTTTCAGTTCTGTATCTGCCCGTATCTGTAACCTCGTTTTACTTCCGCAGACAGGGCACAATATCCAATTTTCAATTTGACTCATGCTTATTTCTTGCTTCCATATTGAAAAAATATTTGTGTTGTTTTTTCATAATAAGTTTCCTCCTGTTATTAAGTGCATTGTTCCAAAATAGGCATTAGACAATGTGTTTATACAATATGCTTCATCATAAACCATTGCATTGTTGGCAAGCAGGCTGGCTATTCCATGCGTTACTAAAAAAATTTGAGAAAATATGCTATATGCCTGTCGCTCGTCTACCTTTGCCTGTTTCTTCAAAATAGGAAATAAAGAACCAAAATTTTCTCCGGTAAGCCAATCAGAAAGGGAAACGCCGATATAATAGTTTGAATGAAATAAAAAGCGAAAAAGATTTTTTTCTTTTACGGCAAATTGAATATGTCTCATACCCACTTCCAACATAGGACGTTCGTATTTGCCGCTTAAATTTGTTACATAGTCAATATGAAATTCACTTGCTTTCTTATGTGCTGCAATTCGGACATCTTCAATCGTTTTAAAATGATATAAAACGGGCTGCGTTGAACAGCCGAGTTTTTGTGAAACTGTCCGGGCGGTTATATTTTCTGCCCCCATTTCTCTTGCAACTTCAAGAGCGGCTTTTATAATCATCTCTTTTGTGACTTTTGCGATTGCAGGCATATTCTTACCTCCATTTGTAATTCGCGTTATGTATAATAAAGATTATGTATACCGTAAATTATAAATCAGGGCAAGCCATTTGTCAATCCCGCCCGCTAATTTTTCCCCACAATTTTCAACTTTCCCCAAAACGGTATATCATAGATGAGCACCGCAGAGGGCATCCGAAAGGCCCGCGAAAGGTCGGGCGCGTAGGGAGAACGCCTCCGGCCTTTTTCGCGTCCGTTTCAGGGCCGCGCACTAACCGCAAGCAATGCAAGTGTGGACACACTTGCGAT
Source organism: Erysipelotrichaceae bacterium RD49 (assembly GCA_015233825.1). Taxonomy (GTDB): domain Bacteria; phylum Bacillota_I; class Bacilli_A; order Erysipelotrichales; family Erysipelotrichaceae; genus Allobaculum. The sequence goes on along the minus strand of JADGIS010000101.1, from coordinate 4,434 downwards.
TTTTGCACCCGCAGGGGGCGCAAAAATCCGCTTGTTGGGGAGTCTCCCCAAACCCGGCCTTTGGGACAAAATGTCCCAAAGATTGTCTGCGTCACAGGCCGCTATCGCGCCTGTTCCTTATCGTCGCGCCCGCCGGTCACGCCGAGCAAATGATCCACGTTCCCCTTCACAGTGACGAGCTCCCGCATATCCCGCTGGGCCTGCCGATAGGCAGTATAGAGGGCCTTTTTCTGCTCCGCCAGTTCCCGGCGCTGCTGCTTCAGCTTTTCCATGCGGGGCAGTTTGGCCCCGCCCAAAAACTCATTGATGGAAGCCTTGGCCGCCCGGTAGGTATCAAGCTCCTCCTCGTGCGCCGCCAGATACTTTTTGCTGTACCGGGCCGCCTTGTAGCCGTCAAACACAGGCCGGGTCTTGGCGTAGTCCACCACGGCCCCCATCAGCGCGGAAGTTTGGGCAAGCTGATCCTCCACGGCCCGGAGTTCCCCGGCGAGGGAATGGGCCCGGTCAACCGCCGTTTCCGTTTTCTCCGCCAACGCGTCATAGTCGGTCAGGCCGTTCTCTTGGAGATATTGCAGAGCAGCGGCCATCTGCTTCAGGTTGTAGAGCTTGGCCCAATGTTCATAACCGGGGCCCTTGCCTTGGGCGATGCGCTGCTGAATGTCAATGACAAGATTGATCCGCTGCCGGGGAGCAGCGCCAGCGCCTCCCTGAAAGGCAGGCCGGGCCGGGGCCCTGCCGTCAATGACGGCCTGCACATCCTCCGGGCCGTAGCCGCTGCCCAGTGTGGAGCTCCGCCAGCGGGTGGCCCTGTCCTGTCCGGGGAGCCGGAACGAGATCACACCGCCCCGCCCGTGGAGCACCTCAACACCGGCCTTTTCCATCAGTGAGAGAAAGGCCGCGAGATCGCCGGGCTGCTGGGCAAGGGCCCCGTCAATGGCCGTCCGCACCTGTTCTTTGAACGGCGGTTTACGGGCCGCGCCCAGCCATTGCCCATAGTGCAGAAATTTCCCCTTGCTGTGCAGCTTGGGGTTCAGGATCACGGACAGGTCATGCTCCAGACATACCCTGTCGGAGAGCCGCCGCAAGGCAAAGGTGGAGCCGAGGAAATTGCGGAATTTTCGGGAACAGTCGTAGGCCGTAGAATTGTAATAAATGTGGTTGTGAATATGGCCTTTGTCGATGTGCGTACAGACAAAAAATTGATATTTCCCCTTTGTCCATCGCATAGCCGTTTCATAGCCGATTTTGTTTGCCTCTTCCGGGGTGATCTCCCCTTGGGGGAACGCCTGCCGGATCTGATAGCAGAGCGCCCCATGCTCCGCAGGCCGTCCGGCTGCCGCCTGATACTGCCCCTTCACCAGCATAAATTCCAGATGGGCCGTCTTGGGATCGCAGAGATACGCAGACACGGCCCCCAGCTTCTCAGGGTTCAGGCCGTAGTCAAAACGATCCTTCAGGCTTTGCAGGGCCGTCCGCTTCGCGGCCCGCTTATGGGCTTTGATAAAAGTGGTTGCCGTAGACTTCACCTCCCCATGTAGAAAAAGCCGGGCGGCAACCGCCGCCCAGCCCGTCAGCTTCGGGACACTTTGTCCCAAAGATCGCAAAAGCCGGGGAGCGGCGCACCGCTCCCCGGCGAGGTTCAGGAGCCCACGATCCCAGCCAGCTTTTGCAGTAGATCGGAAAGGGGCTCCCACAGATCAGCATAATCTTTTTGCAGCGTCTTGATGTCGTTGGGGTAAATCCCGCCGTAGGTGTTGGCCTGGATTGCCACCTGATTAAGATTATTGGAGCAGCGCCTTTGCAGGGAAACGAGCTCCCGCACAGGGGAAAGGTCAACATGGAGCACATAGCCATTGAGCGCCATCTTCCGCATATAGGCCCCCATGTTGCGAATACCGGCCTCGGCCATGCGCTCACGGATCAGGGCCTGCTCCTCCTCGGACACCATGACGTGCAGGTGGATGGGGCGGCGGCGCTGCTTCATCAGCGATCCTCCCGCCCCTCCTGAACGGGCCCGATTTCCCCGCGCTGCTTGTCGGCCAGCTTTTGGGCCTCGGCCATCTGCTCGGCAATGGGGCGGGGCCTGCTGCTGTCACGCAGCAGGCCGGCCACCTCCGGGGCGGGCCGGAGCTCATAGTCCGCCGCCTGTTTTTCCGTCAGGGGCTTGGTGTAGGTCAGGTGCCCCCACGCCAGAAACGCGCCGTCCTCCACGGGGACGCGCTGATCGTAGTTTACGATCTCATCCGGCGCGTTGCCCCTGGGCTTGGGGAACGTGCCGATGTCCACAGGCCGCTGGGTGGAATAATACTTGTAAAGGCCGGGGGCCTCGATCTGCACCGCCTTGACCGCGAAGCGGCGCATATAATCCGCGCCACGCTCGACAAACTCATTTTCCGCAAGGGATTTATCGGAGTGGTAATGCCCCCAATAGTAGTCCCGGCGCCCTGCCTCGTCAGTAAACTGCCATGTCACAAAGCCCTCCCTGGGGTGTTCCCCGAAAGCGATGCCCCGGCCATTGTCGAACAGGATGGCCTGCGTAATGGCATAACCCTGAATTTTGTCCATAGTACCTCCTATCTGTCGCCGCCCACATCGGGGGCGGGACGCTCCTGTTTTTTGTTGTAGGGTTGCAACGCGGAAATGCTCCCGCCGCCCTCCGGCCTGATAAAGTCAATCTGATCCGCCGAGTAGATCGCGTTCCGGGTGAGCTGCCGCTGCCATGCGCCCTGGCTGGGGGCCCAGCGGAAGCCGCCGCTTTTCAGGGCCCGGCGCTGCTCCTCCGTGGGCTTTTCGTCAAAGAACAGTTGCAGGCGGTTCTCCTCCTCGTTGATTTTAGCCTCCCCGCCGGGAAACGTCCAGCTTGCAAATTCAGAGCGGTTTTTCAGTTCGTCAATGCGCTGCTGTACCCTGTGGATATTGGCGTTGTTGTTTTGGAGCATATAGGACGGATAGGGTACAGGGTCTTTGCGCCAGTCACGGGACATGGACGCTTGCAGTTGCCCAATGATCTCAAGGGGCAGGCCGGGGCAGCCCTCCAGTGTCTTGTGCTTGCGGTAGTAGGCGTTGACGGCCTTCATGGACTCCTGATCCGCCTTCAGGCCCTCCAGCTTGGCCTCCAGCTTTTCCACGGCCAGCGCGTCGTCGGCGCTGATCCCGCCCATGCCGGTGGAGCGTATCTTATCCAGCAGGCCAGCGATCTCCATGTACTCGCCCATATTGCGGTCACGGGCGGCGTTCTGCTTATGCTTTTTCCCCACGGGGAAATTGGAGCCCCCGGCGATCAGGATAGAGGGCACACGGGCTTCTATGGCATACTGCTGGTTGAGGTTCTCCGCCAGCTTGCGGGCGTAGCGGTCAAGCAGCCTGTCGATTTTTTCATGGTGCATGGGATCAACGCGGCCCTTCTGCCGCTCCCCCAACTCATAGGCCGCATCCACCATAGCCCGGTATTGCGCCGTAGCGGAGCCGGGTTTATAGTCATCAAAGCTGTTCATAACCTTGGCCCGCCGCGCCGCTGTCTCGTTGATGGGGTAATAGCGGACAGGGGCGGCGTCCCCGTGGATATAGATATTTTGCACTTGGGCCTGGGTCAGCGCCCCTGCGTTCAGGCCGTCCAAAAGCTCCCGGCATTTTGCAAGGGTGCCAATGTAGAGCGCGTCGCAGGGGATCAACTCGCCGTTTTCCCCCTGCTGGTAGGCTTGCAGAAAATAGGGATCGTCCGGCCCGTTTGTGCGGGGGTTCGGGTGCATTTTGTAGATATAGCCAGTGTCGGCCTCCATGACCGGCCTCCTCTCCTAAAAAAATAGGCCGGAGCCTTGGGACACTTTGTCCCAAAGCCCCGGCAGAATGTTTGAATAGTCCCCCAAAATGGGGGCAGGGCATGAAATGATACCACCCCCCATAAAACCGGGGCGGGAAAGCCCTGCAAACAGGGGCTTTTCCCGGCCCTAATCGTAACGCCTGCGCCGCTTGTTCCGCATCCGCTGTCTGCTCTTTTGGCGGTTGGCCTCGGCCTGACAGCTGGGGGAGCAATACCGCTGCTGACGGTTGGGCGGGAAGCTCCTGCCGCACACGGGGCAGATACGGAGCTCCGGGGCCGGTATGGGGGTGGTCAGCGACGCCTCCAGTCCGGGGTCGAGGGGCAGCACCGCCTCGCGGAAATAGCGGCAGTACGCCCCCGTCCAGCACTTGCCCAGCATATAGCACTCACAATCCAGCGGCAGGCAGCCATAATCCCGGTCATAGTTGGCGCACCACTTCACCACCAGCGCCCGGATCGCCGTTTTTTCCTGCCGCGTCAGTTCCCGGCTGTCCTCCATCGCGTCACCTCCCACGGGGCAGGCCCTTCAGCAGATCGCGGTAACAGGACACACACATGACTGTCCCTTATACACATCTCCGAGCCCCCGAGACCGGAGCCTAACACGTATGACG
>JADGIS010000100.1 GCA_015233825.1 Erysipelotrichaceae bacterium RD49 | reverse complement strand
ACCGCTTCGGTTTACGTTCATCTATAGGGTTAAGGTACAGTTGCGCCCTCTCCCACCTACACGGCCTTAATATCACGTTCTTGTTCATAGGCTCGGAATTTTGATACGTGCTTCCTTCACGACCCCCTTACGGCTGGACCGCTTGCACTTCTCTACTCTTGGCGATGACTCCCGAGGCTGGACTTACCAGCAAGCTATGCACCATGCCCGGCACACAACCAGCAAGGTCTGAAGCAAAAATACTTCAGACCTTTTTTGACACTAGATTTTGGTTAGACCAGAACGTAAGGATACCAGAATACAAAGATAAAGGAATTGAAGGATATCAAAAAGGATGCTTTAGATTCTTTTCAATCTTTCTGCTTTCTCAACAATCGCGATAAAATCAGCTACTCGAACAACTCTTTTACACAACGTCTGTCGTTTAGAAGATTTCGTATTTTCATTCGGCCAATGATGACCTTTGTACAAGCCACTCGTTTATAGTTGCCATATCCACATTCGCTATCTTGGCAATCATTTTTATGGACATTCCTTGTTTGACCATCTCACAAGCCATCTCAGCCTTGCCCTCTTGTCTACCTTTGATTTCTCCCTCAATTATTCCTTCGTTTCGAATTTCTTCCATGATTCCATACATCTCTGCCTGTCCTGGTTCTAAAAGTCTAAACAAATCTATTTAAATCCGCTCAAATCTTTAGATTTCTCCTTTCTATCTGTTTCACAACTGTTCAGGATACATCTTTCTTTTTTCCGGAAAGAAAGTCCCGGCGGGCCCAGTAGAACAGATCTTCGCTACCAGCCCTTCGCATTGCTGCGAAAAAGCAGGTAGATCCAGAGAGTCTTCCAACCGCCGTTTTGGAATGGATTCTCGCCTTTTGATGCAGCGATCTCCTTTTCCTCTAAGAAAACCGGTCCTCCTTTCATGTATCGGCGAAACCACCTCCCGAAGGTCATGCAGGCTTTTGCCATACATATGATGAGCCGATTGATTGTTGATTCTCAGTTTTTCTTAGCTTTTTTGGCTTTCTTTGGTTTTTTAGATGTATCTTGTTTTTGTTGTTCTTCTTCAATTCTTCGAAGGATGATTTTCTTTACATCCTTTGCTTTTGTGTAGATCGTAATTTCTGTATCTTTCTTTCGGTCTAAGATGTTCTTTGCAGCATTCAAATCCGCATCGGCTTGGCGGCCGCAGTTGGAACAGGTAAAGGATTCACCCTGCCGCCTCCCTAAATGATGACACTTTGGACAAAGCTGGCTTGTATAGGCCGGATTCATATCGGTGACCTTGCAGTTATGCTGCTCAGCTTTATAGATGATCTTTCATCCAGGTATCCCTTCATCCAGGACGACAACCTTCGATTGACGCCAGGACTCTTGCCGCTGTTCCATTTTGGCCAGGTAAGATCTTCAACGATGATCTCTTTGGGATTTTCAATTTCGAAAAATTCATTAAGAGCATGATTCATGCTGCTTTTAATGGGTTCCAGCTTTCGATTGACTTGCTTAGTGTAGTGCTGATCTCCAATGTTATTGGCAAATAGAATATCAGCCAACTGATCATTGCCGTTTTCAAGAAGATTCAGCCAGGCCGATCGCTGCTTGTTTCGATTGGCATTTTTTTCCACTTCCCAATCTGACTTTTCCTTGGCAAAGCCATTTACATTCGTCCCATAAACATTTCCAGTACTGGTTGCGACTGTCTTTTTCATTCCTTTATCAAGACCGATCGTTTTTCTTCTTCCTGGTTTTCTTTTTTGCCATAATCAGGCTGTTGATGACTGCCGATGAATTATCGAAATCTACAACGACTCGCAGGCTGCCTTTCAGGTGATTCTTGTCTTTTACTGGAATAGAAATTCTTTTTCTGAAATCCATTGTACTGATCTCAACGAACGTTCCTTCCTCTGTATCTCGGTAAGAATACTGCTGGGCATCGATCAAAAACGACCGTTTTCTTCTGTTTACAGGAATTGCCCCTTTACACTTGCGGATCGTCCTGCGAAGAAAGTTATCCAGTTGGCGGCGATCAAATTTGCATTTACTAAGGCTCTCAGGCAGTTCTGGCTCTTTATAAGTCAGAACTTGCGAAATCTGCCACTGGCTGAACAGGCACCAAAAACAATACTGCTTTTGGTCATCATTGAGATGTTCGTTCTCTAAAACTCTCTTTCTGGCCTTGTTTAAAAGATTTGACCACATAGAGCGAATTGTTGCTCCAACATCATCTAAAGCTGGTTTCCAGAATCTGGCTGGAACTTTTGCCATCTGTTTTTGAAAGGCTTTATCTTTAACAAGGACATCACGGCAATTTTTTCTGGTGCTGATTTGAGAGACTGTAATTGCACTGCTGTTGACCCCAGAATAGCGGAAGTGAAATAGTTATAGGTATTTCCATACTGAATACAGTTGTTATCTAACGCCATCATAGTTGGCTGATCCAGTTTCTTGGAGTATTGCTTAATGTTCTTTTTGATCCGGTGACCAGAATACGATGGCTGTTAATACCATAAGGCGTGCAGGTGATCAGCGTTGCTAAGTCTTTTCCTTGCTGAATGCGAAGCTTATCAACTTCTTCAGGCAGAACGACTTGAACTTCTCCTACTTTATAGGCGTATAAGTCTCCTAGAATCGAAAACGCAAAGGCATCCCCTTCTTTGACCCGATCTAAATTATCAAAGGCTGTGATCGTAGGCATGCCGCGGTGGGGGATACTGAAGAGTGGGAGTTATCGCCCCCAATGGGCAGGCTGGTGTTTTCAACATGGCCGGCACCAACTGCCAGAACCTCATTGCTGGCGGTACGGTAAAGCGGCATATTGACATCTATTTTGTAAATAAGGATCGAGCCAAATGGCGTGTTTTTCTGGCCACCAATCGAGAGCTGCTTTGGATACGGTAAAATCTGGCCTTCATCAACTTCTGGTATATGGCCGGATAATTTTTGATTATAGGCTTTGGCATTCTCCAATAGTTCCATCACCTGCCCATCCTCCTTAAAGCGCCCCAAAAAGAAAAGCTGATCAAAAAGGGATTCGATCAGCTTTCGGGATATATGAATTCGGGCTTATTTTGCTTTTGTTTTCAGCGGTTTTTTCGTGTTGGTTTCCACAACTTTTTTGTTGGAAGTGCTTGGTTTTGTGGCCTTTGGTGTCCAGGCCTTTTCAGCTGGCTTGGCAGCTTCTTTAGCTGGGGCTTCCACTGGTTTTTCTTCCTTGGCTTGGGCAGCTTCAATCTGGGCAGCAGATTCGAGAGGTTTATCTTCTCCCCCCATACCCTTGAGATCTTTCAGTTTCCAGATGTCATTGTTGTATTGGGCGATTGTACGGTCAGAGGAGAAGTAGCCAGCCATTGCGATGTTGGTTAAAGCCATCTTGGCCCAGTTAGCCTGGTCTTCATAGGCTTTATAGGCTTTCTTACGCTCATCCATATAGGCATCGAGATCAAGCAGAGCCATGAACCAGTCTTTGGTTGTGATGTCATGATACAGACGTTTGAGGCATTCTGGATCCCCATACGCCATCATTTCTTCGCCAACGAGGAAGTTAACAATTTTATCGATGCTTGTATCGGCTTTGAGAACATCCTGTGGGTGGTAATCTGCTTTGGCATAATGCTCGATAACAGTATCACTGTCGGTACCGAAGATGAAGATGTTGTCATCGCCAACGAGCTGGTGGATTTCAACGTTTGCTCCATCGTCCGTTCCTAATGTTACCGCACCATTGAGCATGAACTTCATGTTGGAAGTTCCAGATGCTTCTTTGGATGCTAAGGAAATCTGTTCGGAGATATCAGCAGCCGGGATCAGTTTTTCTGCACAGGTTACGTCGTAGTTTTCAACCATAACAACCTGCATGTACTTGGAAGCCACTGGATCTTCTTTGACGATCTGCGAGAAGACAAGGATCGCATGGATGATGTCTTTGGCCAGGATATAGGCTGGAGCTGCTTTGGCACCAAAGATAATGGTAACTTTCTGTTCTGGTACGTAGCCGTTTTTGATTTCCTGGTACAGGTTGATTGCACTCAGCAGGTTCATCTGCTGGCGTTTGTATTCATGCAGACGTTTTACCTGGATATCGAAGATGGAGTTGACATCGATGTCGACATTCTGGCGGTTTTTCAAGAAGGCCGCAAGTTCTTGCTTTTTGACTTTCTTGATCGCCATCAGCTCTTCTAAGGCTTTTGGATCTTTGGTGTAAGGCAGCAGTTTGCTTAATTCATCGGCATTCTTTAAGAAGCCATCCCCGATTTTGGAGATGATCCAGTCGGTCAGCTGTGGGTTGCAAGCCTGCAGCCAGCGGCGGAAGGTTACACCATTGGTTTTGTTGTTGAATTTTTCAGGATAGAGTTCATAGAAATCATGAAGCTCTGTATTTTTGAGGATATCGGTATGGATCTTGGCTACGCCATTGGTGGATTTGGAGTAGTGGATATCCATGCTGGCCATATGGACACGGTTTTCGCCGTCGATGATGAATGTTTTGGGGTTGGAAGAGCGCTTCTTGGCCTGGATATCCAGGTATTTGATGATGGGCATCAAATCCGGGTTCACTTCCTGTAAGAAGCTGACCGGCCATTTTTCTAATGCTTCTGCAAGAATGGTGTGGTTGGTATAGGCGCAGGTCTTTTCCACCTGGGCAATGGCTTCATCCATGGTTAAGCCATTCTGGATAAGCAGCCGAATCAGTTCGGGGATAACCATCGATGGATGGGTATCGTTGATCTGGATCACAACATGCTCAGACAGGTTTTTCAGATCCCAGCCATGCGCTTTGACATCTTCCAGAATCATCTGGGCCCCGGCAGAAACCAGGAAGTACTGCTGGTAGACACGAAGCAGACGCCCCTTGTCATCACTGTCATCTGGATATAAGAACAGCGTCAGGTTTTCTTTGATATCGGTTTTATCGAAGCTGATGCCTTCTTTAACGATGGATTCATTGACGGAATCCAGATCAAACAACAGCAGCTTGTTTTTCTTTTGGGAGTAGCCGACCACGTCGATGGAGTACAGGTGGGCTGGCAGGGTGAAGTCTTTGAAGGTTACCGGATAGACTTTGCCCGTATCGGTTAACCAGCTGTTGTCCGTGATCCATGGATCAGGCAGTTCATGCTGCTTGTAGTCAGTAAACTGCTGGTGGAACAGACCTAAATGATAATTCAGACCGACCCCATCGCCAGGCAGTTCCAAGGTGGCAATTGAATCGAGAAAGCAGGCAGCCAGACGGCCCAGACCGCCGTTTCCTAAAGATGGTTCTGGTTCGTATTCTTCAACTTCGGCCAGGGAGATGCCGTTTTCTTCGAGAATGGTTCTGACTTCCTTGTAAATTCCCAGGTTGATCAGGTTGTTCGAAAGAAGTTTTCCAATCAAAAATTCAGCAGAAATGTAATAGAGTTTACGATCGCCTTCGATCGTTGGAACGTCTTTGAGCAAGTCTTTCGTGAGGTCGAGCAGAATATAATAAATTTCACGGGTGCTGCAGTCTTTTAATTCCTTCCCATAATAAAAGGAAGCGATGTCCTGCAGAGTTTTGTTCATGTCCATAAGAGATCCTCCTGTATAGAACATTACCGAAGCGATCCGTCAAAATCTAATCATGTGAACGCAATATTTTATCTTTGTAAAACATCAAGTGACAAAATTTGCATTTTTTGGATTCACACGTAGACAATCTCGATGGTATGATTAAATATACCGGTATCACAAGGAGCATAATCATGGCCTTCTATTCGTTATGGATTTTAGGGATCCTGATTCTCGCTTTGAGTATCATCTTCCTGTACAAACAAGCGGTTTCACTGAAGAAAAGTTTCAGCTATCAACAAAACTTCATGAAACTGCATCCGCAAACAGTCAAAGCCTCTTTTGATCAGGGATGGCTGTTTTTGGATATTCTTCTGGCGTTTTTTGTTTTGTCCTTTGGCAGCCAGTCGCTTTTGGGCGCTGGTGAAAATGGCTTTTCGCCGGAGACGCTTTGTTTTTTAGGAATTGCCATCTGGCTGGCATCCAAAGCCATTGCCCGCTGGAATGACGGCCGGATCCTGTTTTATAAGCAGGGTCTGGTTTATCATACTGATGACATTCCATACTCAACGATCCGCTCACTAGAAAAGTATGGCGGCAGTCAGTACGAACTCACCTGCAAAAAGGGGAAATTCATGATTTCTCGGCGTGAAGGGGAAGAAATCGAGCGGGCAGTTAAAGAGTGGAAGCAGGCCAAACGCCGCAAATAGAACACACGATGGAATGGAGGGATCTTGTTTTTCAGGATCCTGTTTTTCATAGCAGCAAGACCAGGGGCCGATCGGCTCTTTGGTCCTTTTTCGTTGCCCTGCAAACTTTGATCAGCAGCAGGGCAACGCTTTTCGCGTCTTCTCTTTCCGGCCGTTTTGACACAGATCTGATTGAGGGCAGATCTTCTGGCTTGAAGGTCATCGCTCCGGTTCGGAGTTGTTCAATACCACCTTTTTTATATACCTAAACCCCAGGGCTTTGAAATAGTCAATGCACGTGTTTCGTAATATTGCATAAATTTGCGCTCTATTTTGACGAAAATTTAACTTGAGAAGCCGCTTTCATCGAGAATGTTTTATGACTATTTGTCATAAATCAGAAATGGTAACGGATTCATTCCCCCCTAAAATCAGAAGACCAGCCCGATTTCAAGCTGGCCGATGATTCAATTCTATTTTAAATGGAGTACTTTGTTTCGTAATGTTGAAGCATTTTTGCATAATCGGGCTGCATCTCAGTGGTGTACTGGCGCAGGTAACGGTGGATCGAGAAATCCTTTTCCGCTTCTTTGACGATATCCAGTGCGATGGCGGCGCAATGGTCAACAATCCGCTGGTAGCAGGCAATAATATCTGCCTGCACAAAACCAAGTTCCATCGAGCAGGTCCCAGCTTTTAAGCGGGCCATGTGGCGTTTTTTAATCTGGCTTGCCGATAAGGACACCAATTGTGAAAGAGCGAAAACCCGTTTGATTTCCGTAGCATCGTTATTCATAAACGAGTTAACTGTTACTGTCACGGCTTCTTCAGCAGCCGCCGCAATCACATTGAGTTCGTCCAGCGCTTCAATCGAGAATTTTTCTTTCTTTTCTTTCATGGCTTTGCTTTGGTCGGCAATCGACAAGGAATAGTCGCCGATGGCTTCAAAGTCAGCAATTGCCTGCAAAGATTTGGAGATATTTTGGGATTCACGGTAGGTAACACCGGCCGCCGTTAATTTCACCAGATACTTACCGAGTTTTTCTTCGTATTTATTCAAGGACTGTTCCAGGTCGCTGACTTTTCGATAGCCTTCCGGGGTAAAGTCATTGATTAAGCTGACAGAGCGGACAACCGCCTTACGGGCTTTTCTGCCCATGCCATCCATGACTTCCATCGCGGCGGAGTAAGCTAAATCCGGATTGGCCAGCAGGCGGCTTTCAAGCTTGTCGAAATCGTCGAGATCTTCTTCCTCCTCGGGTTTGGAAGGGACAAGCAGGTAAGTCAAATGCTTGATTGCCTTGGTAAATGGCAGCATCACGGTCATCGTCACGGCCCTGAAGATCGTATTGACAGCTGCAATGGAGAAAGGATCCATTACCATCTGGTTGAAGGCGACAACATGCGTCAGTTCTAATGGATAGAACAAGATGCAGCCTAAAATCGCGGAAATAATCGAGGCCACCAGGTACACCAGGGCTGTTCGCACCCCGTCTTTATTGGCACCAATTGCGGCCAGCATAACGGGAAAAGAAGCACCGATACCAATACCCATAATGAGCGGGAAGGTCGATTCAAAGGTCAATGCGCCCGTTACGGACAAAGACTGGACGACGCCGACCGCAGCTGACGCGGATTGAAGCACGCCAGCGGCCAGAATACCAAAGGCCAGGGCAATGAGCGGATTGCTCAGCGTCTGCATCATTGCGATAAACTGTGGATTTTCTTTGAGCGGGGCAACCGAGCCGGACATCATGCTCATACCGGTCATCAAGACCGCAAAGCCAAGTAAAATGTTTCCAAACGCTTTAATCGAGTCGCGTTTGCCAAACATATGCATGCACATCCCAATGACAGCCATTACCGCTGTAATCGTTGAGGATGAAAAATAAGAAGCCCAGCCAGCGCCATCCAGAAACGACATGCACACGATCCAGCCGGTGATGCTGGTACCGATATTGGCGCCTAAAATAACGCCGATCGCCTGGGTGACTTTCATCATGCCGGAATTGACAAAGCCAACAACCATAACTGTTGTGGCGGACGAAGACTGGATCACGCAGGTGACCGCTGTTCCCAGCAGGAAGCCTTTCCAGGGTGAATTGGTCAGCCGGTACAGGATCATTTCCATCTTGTTACCTGCTACTTTCTTCAAACCATCTGACATCGATCCCATTCCAAAAATGAAGAGCGCTACGCCTGTCAGAAGGCTGAGGACCATAGAAACAGTTGAATTCATTCTTTCCTCTCCTGACTCGTTCAGAGTCCAAAAACTGATTACTCCTATTTTTTCATCTTCTTTACAAATGAACAAGCCTGTATGATGGGACTTTTCTTGGTCCCAGACATTTTTTTCGCTTCCTTTCAACGAAATTTACAAATGAATCATTTTTATTAAAGATTGGTATTTATCTTATAAAGTTTGTTTCTCGTCTGTTTCATTCGAGTTTGTATTAAAATTTTTCGTTTTATATTCTGTTGTAAGGGCTATCCAAGTTTTTTTGGCACCAAAGCGGCTCTGTTGGTTTCTGATCAATTTTTGATGGTTTTCTATACTCTGATCCATCCCCGGTATTCATTTCGGTATTCATTTCCGGTTCATCCGGATTTTGTTAGACAGAGTCCTCGGTTTTGTATGAATTTTTAAGGTTTTTGAAACTGGTTTGCAAAAGAGAGCCGGTCTTCCTTCCTGTTTTAGCACCCAAACCCGATTCTTTTTCAAGCGGGTTTGAGCCTGCCTTGCCAAAACAAAAGCTTCAGAACATCAAATGATATCGGTATTCTGAAGCTTCATCGTCATTCCAAATGTCTTGTCACTTTACGTTTTGCCAGGCAGCTTGTAAGCCAAGCTTTTCTGCCAACAGGCGCCAAAGACTTCTTGCTGAACTCTCTTCAACGCCTGAGCAGGCAAAACAGAATATGCAGAGGGAGTTTTAATCTTTAGCATTGACGATTTCTTGAACCATTGTCGTATAATCGTCATCTTTCTCAACTTTTTTGGGCTTATTGACACCGTAGCCGCGGCCATACAGATCGGTTACCCAGCGCAGCGTACCTTCAATATCTTCGGTGTTGATCTGGTTTGGTTTTAAGCGCCAAGTCCAGTTGCCGCCAAGGCGTCCTGGCGTGTTCATACGCGCCGAGGAATCGAGATTGAGCAGGTCCTGGGCTTGTACAATAGTGGTATCCGCTGGTGAAGCGATGACTGCGCGCATCATTTCCCAGTTGTATTCATTGGGGTTATAGGCGTCCATATAATCGCAGGCGTACTGTTTATCTTCCGGTGAAATCGATTCAAACCAGCCGCGGATCGTGTCATTGTCATGCGTACCCGCATAGGCCACGCAGTTCTTTGGATAGTTATAAGGAAGATATTCAGCCCCCGATCCATCGCGGGAATCAAAAGCAAACTCCAGAACTTTCATGCCTGGATACCCGGTGTCAGCCAGCAGTTTTTTTACCGACGGAGTCAGATAGCCAAGATCTTCGGCGATGATGGCTTTTTTGCCCAGTTTGCCTTCGATAGTGGTAAACAAATCAAGACCCGGGCCTTCAAGCCATTCCCCGACTTTGGCAGTGGTCGCATCCGCTGGAATCGCGTAGAAGGAATCAAAGCCGCGGAAATGGTCAATGCGTAGGATGTCATACACTTCAGTAGCATGCTGCACTCGGCGGATCCACCACTCATATCCAGTTTTCTTGTGGTATTTCCAATCGTAGATTGGGTTGCCCCACAGCTGGCCATCAGCGGAGAAGCCGTCAGGCGGGCAGCCAGCGACTAAAGAAGGACGGCCATCTTCATCAAAAATAAAGAGTTCCGGGTTGCTCCAGGCATCTACAGAGTCCTGGGCAACATAGATGGGCAGATCGCCAATAATCTGAACGAAGTTTTTGGAAGCATACTCGCGCACTGCACGCCATTGTTTATAGAAAAGATACTGAAGAACCTTGTAGTAGTCCATGCGGTCCTTGAATTCTTCTTTCCAGGCTTCGGCTTTTTTCGCATCGTATTTGCGATACTCGCTCTCCCATTCCAGCCATGGCTTGCCTTCATGTTTGTCTTTTAACGCCATGAATAATGCATAGTCGTCGATCCAGTCTTTTTCTTCCTCCAGGAATTTTTGATAATCCGCAGCTGGATTTTTTAAAAAGCGGGCGACCGCTTTGTCGAGCACTTTGTAGCGCAGGGTATACAGCCGGCCAAAATCAACTGCATCATCACTTTCTGACCATTCAAGATCCTCGTATTCTTCCGGTTTAAGCAGTCCATCTTCAGCGAGCAGATCGAGGTCGATCAGGTAGGGGTTTCCTGCAAAGGTGGAGTAAGACTGATAGGGTGAATCTCCATAGCTGGTCGGTCCTAAAGGAAGAACCTGCCATAACTGCTGGTGAGAGCGTTTGAGGAAGTCGATAAAATTAAAGGCTTCCTTTCCCATCGTACCGATTCCGTACTTGGAAGGAAGACTGGTGATGTGCAAAAGCACCCCGTTTTTTCTCATATTCTTGTCCTTTCATTACAAGAGCAGACCATAAGCCTGAGTCTCCTTTCTGATTCTCTCTTTCCTATTATTTATAGTCAGATGCGACAGACAAAAGTGAGTTTATGGCGATTTGAAGACCTAATTGTTCATCTGTCACGATCGTTTCTTCACTACAGTTTTAATCACTTTGTGAAATTAAATCAAAATTCACAAGTATACCTGTAA